>NZ_CAXFDV010000019.1:0-4831 GCF_964001545.1 uncultured Aquincola sp. | reverse complement strand
CGACAGCCTGGGCTGGGTGGAATTCCGCCTGGGCAACCGCGAAGAAGCGCTGCGCCTGCTGCGCCAGGCCTACAGCGCCCGGCCCGACCCCGAGATCGCCGCCCACCTGGGCGAAGTGCTGTGGGCGCAGGGCGAGCGCGACGAGGCCCTGCGCCTGTGGCGCGACGCCCAGCAACGCGACGCCGGCAACGAAACGCTGCGTGAAACGCTGGCCCGCTTGAAGGTGGCACTGTGAAGCTGCTGTCCGCCGCCCTGCTGTCGGCCGCACTGCTGGCCGGTTGTGCCACGCTGCCGCCGCCATCGGACCCCAGCGCCGCGTCCATCAGCGGCCGCCTGGCCGTGCAGGTGCCCGAGCCGGTGGACGGCACCAGCGAGCCGCGCAGCATGAGCGCCGCCTTCGAGCTGCGCGGCGACGCACGGCTGGGCGAGCTCAACCTCAGCGGCCCGCTGGGCAACACCCTGGCCCAGGCACGCTGGCACGACGGCGAAGCCGAACTGCTGACCACGCAGGGCGCCCGCAAGTTCGCCAGCCTGGACGACATGTCGCAGCAGATGCTGGGCGAGCCGCTGCCGCTGGCCGCGCTGATCGACTGGCTGCGTGGCCGCCCCTGGCCTGCCGCGCCCAGCTACGCCAACGACGCCGGCTTCCAGCAGTTGGGCTGGCAGATCGACCTGCGGCGCTATGAAGAAGGCGCGCTGGTGGCCGAACGCGCCAGCCCGCCGACGACGGTGCGCGTGCGGCTGGACAAGCCCGCGGCCCCCTGAGCGGCCGGCCCGGAGACCCGCGTGAGCCTTTCTTCGCTGCTGGACGTGCCTGCGCCCGCCAAGCTGAACCTGTTCCTGCACATCGTCGGCCGCCGGCCCGATGGCTACCACCTGCTGCAATCAGTCTTCGTGCTGATCGACTGGGCCGACACGCTGCACTTCGAGCGCCGCGCCGACGGCCAGCTGCGCCGCCACGACCTGGGGCCCGCACTTCCGGCAGATGACCTGAGCCTGCGTGCCGCGCGATTGCTGCAGGCCCGCAGCGGCTGCACGCTGGGCGCCGACATCTCGGTGGACAAGCAGGTGCCCTGGGGCGCCGGCATGGGCGGCGGCAGTTCCGACGCTGCCACCACGCTGCTGGCGCTCAACCGGCTGTGGGGCCTGGGCTGGAGCCGTGCGCAGCTGCTGGCGCTGGCGCCCGAACTGGGCGCCGACGTGCCTTTCTTCGTGGGCGGCGACAATGCGTTCGTGGAAGGCATCGGCGAGCAGCTGAGCCCGATCGAGGTGCCCGCCCAGCGTTATGTGGTGGTCAAGCCACAGGCATCGCTGGCCACCGCCGAAATTTTTTCGCACCCCTTGCTGACACGCGACACAAAGCTGTCTATACTGCGAGGCTCACTTGCAGACACCGCCTTCGGTTGCAACGACTTACAGCCACCCGCTGAAGACCGTTGTTCTGAAGTAGCCCAAGTGGCTAGGTGGCTGGAAACCCGCTTCGGCAACAGCCGCATGACGGGCTCCGGCAGCGCAGTATTTGCAAGAGTAGATTCAGGCAGGAACGCCCCGCCTTTGGCGATAGACCTGACGGACCTTCCGTCGGGTTGGGTGGGTCGGGAATGCCGAGGTCTGGCCAGCCACCCGTTGCGGGCCTGGGCAGATTGAGTTGAAGGTGGCAGCGCAAGCTGCAACCTGTGTAGGGGAGTCGCCAAGTTGGTCAAGGCATCGGATTTTGATTCCGACATGCGAGGGTTCGAGTCCTTCCTCCCCTGCCAAACATCTTTCTTCCGCTGATCGCCGTCTCGTTCATCCGCCGTCGCCAGGGTTCGCCGTGCTCTTCAACACCATGCTCTTCACGGGGAACGCGAACCCCGTGCTGGCCAAGGAAATCGCGACCCATCTCGGCATCGAGCTGGGCAAGGCCAGCGTCGGCCGCTTCTCCGATGGTGAGGTCACGGTCGAGATCCAGCAGAACGTCCGCGCCCGTGACGTCTTCGTCGTGCAGTCCACCTGCGCCCCGACGAACGAGAACCTGATGGAACTGCTGATCATGACGGATGCGTTGAAGCGCGCCAGCGCGCGCCGCATCACCGCCGTGGTCCCCTACTTCGGTTACGCACGGCAGGACCGCCGTCCGCGTTCCACCCGGGTGCCCATCAGCGCCAAGGTCGTGGCCAACCTGCTGGAAACCGTCGGCGTCGAGCGCGTGCTCACGATGGACCTGCACGCCGACCAGATCCAGGGCTTCTTCGACATCCCGGTCGACAACATCTACGCCTCGCCGGTGCTGCTGGCCGACGTGCAGGCCAAGCGCTACCCCGACCTGGTGGTGGTGTCGCCCGACGTCGGCGGCGTGGTGCGCGCCCGGGCGCTGGCCAAGCAGCTGGGCTGCGACCTGGCCATCATCGACAAGCGCCGCCCGAAGGCCAACGTGTCTGAAGTCATGCACGTCATCGGCGACATCGACGGCCGCAACTGCGTGATCATGGACGACATGATCGACACCGCCGGCACGCTGGTGAAGGCGGCCGAGGTGCTGAAGGAGCGCGGCGCCAAGAGCGTGTACGCCTACTGCACCCACGCCGTGTTCTCGGGCCCGGCGATCGACCGCATCCAGAAGTCGCAGCTCGACGAAGTGGTGATCACCAACACCATTCCGCTGTCGGAAGCCGGCCAGGCCTGCAAGAAGATCCGCCAGCTGTCGGTGGCCTTCCTGTTCGCCGAGACCATCCGCCGCATCTCCGACGGCGAGTCGGTGACTTCGCTGTTCGCCGAGCAGAACAGCAACTTCTGACCCTGATCCGGGCACGGGCCGTTCGCGGCGCGTGCCTTTTTCGTTGCGGGCCTTCGTGGCCTGCCCATCCAGGCGCCTGGTCGCGGGCGCCTCACTTTTTTGGAGTGAAACCATGAAATTCGTCGCTTACGAGCGCACGCTGCAGGGGACCGGAGCGAGCCGCCGCCTGCGTATCGCCGGCAAGGTGCCTGGCATCGTCTACGGCGCCGGCGAGCCGGCCCAGATCGAGCTGGACCACAACGCCCTGTACTTCGCGCTGAAGAAGGAAGCCTTCCACGCCTCCATCCTCGAGATGGAACTGAATGGCAAGACCGACAAGGTGCTGCTGCGCGACTTCCAGGTGCACCCCTGGAAGCAGCTGGTGCTGCACGTGGACTTCCAGCGCGTGGACGAGCGCACCCGCATCAAGAAGAAGGTGCCGCTGCACTTCATCAACGAAGAAAACTCGCCGGCCGTCAAGACCGACAAGCAGCTGATCAACCACGTGGCCACCGAACTCGAGATCGAGTGCCTGGCCGCCCAGCTGCCTGAGTTCATCACCGTCGACCTGGGCAACCTGGAAAAGGGCCAGTCGCTGCACGTCAACGACCTGAAGCTCGACAAGAACGTCAAGGTCGTGCTGCGTGGCAAGAAGAACCCGGTGATCGCCTCGGTGGCGGCTCCGGTGGAAGAAGAAGAAGTGGCACCCGTGGCCGTGGCGCCGGTCGCCAAGGGCAAGGCCGCCAAGAAGAACGAAAAGCAGAACAAGAAGTAAGCTGCGGCGGCCTGCGGGCCGCTTCTGCCGAGCTCTGCTGCTTGCCAAGCCCCGCCCCGTGCGGGGCTTTTGCTTTGTAGGATGAAGATGATCCGATTGCTGGTTGGCCTGGGCAACCCGGGCGCTGAATACGACGACACCCGCCACAACGCCGGCTTCTGGTGGATCGACCATGTGGCGCGCCGCCTGGGCACCAGCCTGCAATACGAACGCGGCTACCACGGCCTGGTGGCGCGGGTGAACCGGCCACTGACGGGCATCGAAGGCCCGATCTGGCTGCTGGAGCCGCAGACCTTCATGAACCTGTCGGGCAAGTCGGTGGCGGCGCTGGCGCGCTTCTACAAGATCGCGCCGGAAGAGATCTTGGTGGCGCACGACGAGCTGGACCTGCTGCCCGGGCAGATGAAGCTCAAGCAGGGCGGCAGCCACGCCGGCCACAACGGCCTGCGCGACATGATCGCGCAGCTGGGCAGCGCCGCCTTCTGGCGGCTGCGGCTGGGCATCGGCCACCCGGGCCACAAGGCCGAGGTGGTGAACTACGTGCTCAAGAAGCCCTCGCCCACCGACCGCGAGGCGATCGACGACTGCGTGACCAAGTCCACCGAAGCGCTGGACCTGCTGCTGGCCGGCGAGATGGAGCGGGCGATGATGAAGGTGCATGCCAAGCCGCCCAGGCCGAAGCCGCCGAAGCCTGAACCCACCCCGCCCCCCACGGACACGCCATGACACCTTCGCTGCCCCTGCTGTTGAAGTTCATCCCCGCGCTGTGCGCCCTGAATCTTTCAACCGCGGTGGCCGCGCAGAGCAGCGTGTACCGCTGCGGGCCGCAAGGCAGCAGCTACTCGCAGACACCTTGCGCCGATGGCCGCGCGCTGACGCTGGGCGATGACCGCAGCGAGGCCCAGCGCCAGGCGGCCGAACGCAGCCTCCAGCGCGACCAGGCGCTGGCCGACCGGCTGCGCGACGAGCGCCATGAGCGTGAAGCCGCCTATGCCGCCGCCGGGCGCGGGCCGGCCGCCATCCACGGCGTGCCGGCGCAGCAGCCCTCGGCCTCACGGCTGGCGGAATGGCAGCGCGCGAACGCGCCCAAGCCCAAGGCGGCGAAGAAGCACAAGAAACAGAAGCAGCCGACCCTGGCCAGCGCAGGCGGCTGAAGGCGCGGCCTCAGCCCGCCTGTTGCAGCCGGCGGTACTTGGCCCAGAGCGATTCGGAAGCCTCGACGTGCTCGGGATTCACCGGAATGCATTCCACCGGGCACACCTGCACGCACTGCGGCTCATCGAAATGGCCCACGCACTCGG
>NZ_CAXFDV010000018.1:0-30146 GCF_964001545.1 uncultured Aquincola sp. | reverse complement strand
GCTGGACGAGCTGCTGGCCCGCAGCCGCGGCGTGGTGCTGACCTGCCCGCTGACCGAGGCCACGCGCGGCCTGCTGGATGCACGCCGCATCGGCCTGATGCGCCGCGATGCGCTGCTGGTCAACGTGTCGCGCGGCGCCATCGTCGATGAAGCGGCGCTGGTGGCCGCGCTGCAGGCCGGCCGCATCGCCGGTGCCGCGCTGGACGTATTCACCCAACAGCCGCTGCGCCCCGACCACCCGCTGCTGGCCTTGCCCCAGGTGCTGCTGACGCCGCATGCCGCCGGCCTGACCGACGAGAGTATGGCCGCGATGAGCGAGGGCGCGGCCGACGAGGTGCTGCGCCTGCTGCAAGGGCAGGCGCCGCTGAACCCGGTGAATCGGTAGCGGGCGGGCAGGGCGCTGCGGCGCAGCCCCTGCCCGCCGCTGCGTCAGCGGCTCTTGCTGCTGTCGCTGCCGCTGCCGGTCAGGCCGGAGCCCGTGCCGCTGCTGCCCGACAGGCCCGCGCCGCCCGGGCTGCTGCCCGAGGCGCTGCCGTGCAGGCTGCCGCTGGAGGTGGCGCCGTGGCTGCCGGCCGAGCTGCTGCTGGGCGACGAGCCGCTGCCGGACGATGCGCTGCCCGAGGCGCCCACGCTGCCCATGCCCGAGGTGGACGACGGGCTGCTGCCGCCGGTCAGGCTGCTGCCGCTGCTGGACGATCCCTGGGAGCTGCGGGTGCTGGAATGCTCGCCGCCGCCACCGTCGGATGAGCCCGTGCCCATGCCGCTGGTGAGCCCGCTGCTGCTGCCGGCGCTGGTGTTGCTGCCGCCCGCCTTGCGGTTGCCGCGCCACTGCGTGAACTCGTCCGAGAACTTCTTGTAGCGGTCCTGCCGCCAGGCCTGGTAGTCGTCGTCCAGGTTGCGCATCTGTTCGCTGCGCCACTGGTGGTAGTCGGGGTCGAAGTGCTGCTGCTCGTGCCCTTGGCCCTGCCCCTGGCTGTGGCCCTGGCTTTGATGGCCTTGGCCGTAGCCCTGGCGTTGGTCCTGCTGCCAGTGGGTGGGCATGCCGCCGCCTTGCGGGGCCTGCTGCTGCCCGCCCTGCGCGCCATAAGGCGAGCCCTGGTGCGAGCCGTAGCCGCCTTGCGAGGCATAGCCGCCGGGCATGCCCTGGCTGCCCTGCCCGAAGCCGGCCTGGCCACCTTGGCCGTAGCCACCGTAGCCTCCCTGGCCGTAGCCCTGTGACTGGCCATAGCCCTGGTCGCGGCCCTGGCCCTGACCATAGCCCTGGTGCTGGCTTTGACCATAGCCCTGGCCATAGCCCTGGCTCTGCCCATAGCCCTGCTCTTGGCCATAGCCGCCTTGTCGCTGGCTTTGGCCGTAGCCGCCCTGGCTTTGTCCGCCCTGGCCGTAGCCTTGTCCGCCACCTTGGCCGTAGCCCTGGTGCTGGCCCATGCCGCCGCCGTAGCCGGCTTCGCCGGGCTGCGATGTGCCGTAGGTATTGCCGCCCTGGCCGTAGCCCTGGTTCTGGCCGCCGCCGCCTTGCTGGCCGGCGCCGAAGTCCCAGGCCTGCTGGCCACCGCGATGGCCTTCGTCGCCCCAGCCGCCTTGCTGGCCGCTGCGGCCACCGCCTGGCGACGGCTGGCCCTGGTTCCATCGGTTCTGATCGTCGCGCTGTGTCATCTCCGTGTCCTTTCCTCGGGGTTGCGGGAAGGGTCGGTACCGCCCGTCAGGCGCCCGGCCGCATCGCCAGGCGGCAACCCGCATGCCGCTTTAGCGGGTGCAGTTGTCTAGCCAAGCCACGGCCCGGCGCGCGGCAGGCCCCAAGGGCGGCGTCAATATTTGCCTGCGAACAAGCGCCTGCGCGGGGGCGCGCAGGCCGCTGCCCCCACTAGAGTCTCAGCGCTATGAGAAGTGCAGAAGTCACGTCCAGCGCGCCGGAGGCCGCGTCCTTGCTCACCCAACCGATGAAGGCGCTGGTGGTCGACGATCAACCCATCGTTCGCCGCGGCCTTCGCCGCGTGATCGAGCTGGAATGGGACCATGCCCAGGTGTGGGAAGCCGGCAGCCTGGCCGAGGCGCTGCGGCAATTCAGCCAGGCACAACCCGACTTCGTGGTGCTCGACCTGGCCCTGCACGACGCGCCGGGCACCGACGCGCTGGCCCGCATGCGGCGCCTGACGGGCGACGTGCCCATCCTGATCCTCAGCGCCCAGAAAGATGCCAGCCATGCCCAGCGGCTGCTGCAAATGGGCGCAGCCGCTTACGTCAGCAAGGAACGCACGGGCGAAGAACTGATACCCGCCATCACCACCGTGATGACGCAGGGTCGTTATGTGCCGCCCGAGCTGGCGCAGCGGCTGTTGACGCGCGAGGACGGCGGCCTGAAAACCACCTTGCCGCACGAGTTGCTGACGCCCCAGGAATACCGGGTGATGCAGCTGATTGCGGCCGGCCACCGACTGACGCACATTGCGCAGGTCATGCAGCTGTCGGTCAAGACGGTGGGCAACTACCGCATGCGTGTGCTGGCCAAGACCGGCTGGCACGACAACACCGAGCTGAAGAAGTACTGCGCAGCGCAAGGCCTGGGGATGCCTGACTGACGCCGGGCAAGGCGTTTGCCATCGCTGCGACCAGGGGCGGCGCATCACCGCCAGGAGCGACGAGGAGGCATGCCAAGGACGTCATCGTTTCGCAGCGCGGTCTACGCCGGTTTCACGCTGGCCATCCTGGCTGCATTGGCGCTGGGCGCGCTCACCTGGTGGGCGGCCTGGCAGAGCCAGGCGGCGGCCGATTACGTGCGCAGCGTTCGCGAGGGCCTGCAGACGCTGACAGCCACCGAGGCCAGCTTCAATCGTGCCGAAGCCGCGCAGCGCGGCTACATCAACCTGCGCCGGCAGACCTTCGTGGACGAGCGTGATGGCGCCATCACAACCCTCACCGGCCACCTGACCGACTTGTCGCGCCTGCCCATTGGCGGGGCCTCGCAGCAGCGGCGCCTGGAATCGCTGCGCAGCGCGCTGAACGACCGGCTGCAGGCCTACCGCGAGGTGCAGGCCCTGTACGACGCCGGCAAGCCGGTGGTGCTGGAAGACCGGTTGGTGGCGTCGCAGCAGCTGCTGGGGCGCATCCGCACCGCGCTGGCCGACATGGAAGCGGAGCTGCGGGCCGACCTCGCGCAGCACGAGGCCTCGGCCGATCGGCAGTCGGGCATCGCCCGCTCGCTGTTCCTGGTGTTCGGCCTGGCGCTGGTGGCCTTGCTCGCGCTGATGTTCTGGCGCGTGCGCTCCGACCTGCTGGGCCGCACCCAGGCCGAGGAAGAAGCCCGGCATGAGCGCGACCTCAATGCGCTGCATGCGCGCGCGTTGACGCTGTTCAATGCCAAGCCCGACCGCAAGGCGGTGCTCGAAGGCACGCTGGCCCTGCTGGCCGAGGCCGCCGGCCGGCTGTTTCCGGTCTCGGTGTTCTACGCGCTGGACGAATGGGGCTCCCTGCGCATGGTGGCCGGCCATGGCACCCCGCGCGATGCCAAGGGCCTGCTCGATGCCCACGAAGGGCCGCTGGGCCGCGCCGCCCTGAGCGGCCAGACGGTGCGGCTGGACGGGCTGGCCGCCGGCGGCGGGCTGCGCATCGAGACCGGGTTGGCCACGCTGCGGCCGGCCGAGCTGCTGCTGGCGCCGGTGGCCTACCAGGGCCGGCGGCTGGGCGTGATGGTGCTGGGCGCCGCGCGCGCGCTGAGCGAGCGCGACCTGCAGTTCGTCGAGCGGCTGGCCGCGCAGCTGGGCGTGGCGCTGAACAACCTGGCCCAGCTCGATGGCCTGAACCTGCTGACCAGCGAGCTGCGCGAGCGCGGCGAAGACATTCAGCGCAAGAACGAGCAGCTGGAGCTGGCCAGCCGCCTCAAGAGCGAGTTCGTGGCCAGCATGTCGCATGAGCTGCGCACGCCGCTCAATGCGGTGATCGGCTTCTCCGAGATCCTGCGCGATGGCCTGGTGGGCCCGCTGCAGCCGCAGCAGCGCCAGTACGTCAACGACATCTACGAAAGCGGGCGCCACCTGCTGGCCCTGATCAACGACATCCTCGACCTGTCGAAGATCGAGGCCGGCCAGATGGACCTGCACCTGGCGCCTGAAAACCCGGCCGCGCTGGCGGCCAGCGGCCTGTCGGTGCTGCGCGAGCGGGCGGCCGCGCGCCGCATCGACCTGCAGGCCGACCTGCCCGAGCACCTGGGCCAGGTGGTGCTGGACGGCCGCCGCACGCTGCAGATCATCTTCAACCTGCTGTCCAACGCGGTGAAGTTCACCAACGAAGGCGGGCTGGTGCACCTGTCGATGGCGCGCATTGCGCGGCAGGAGGCGCTGTCGCGCGCGGCCACGGAGCACAGCCGGGTGTTTCCGCCGGCCGGCGCGGTCACCTCGCACTACCTGCAGATCCGCGTGGCCGACTCGGGCATCGGCATTGCGCCGGCAGCGTTGCGCGAGCTGTTCCAGCCGTTCAAGCAGGTGGATTCGTCCCTGTCCAAGCGCTATGAGGGCACCGGCCTCGGCCTGACCATGACCCAGCGCCTGGTGGAGCTGCACGGCGGCGGGCTGGAGCTGCACAGCCGGCCGGGCGAAGGCTCCACCTTCACCGTGTGGCTGCCCTGGCGCGAGCCCGAGGCATCGGCCACCCCGGCGGCGCCGGAGGCTGCCGCACAGGCCGCGCCCCACGAAGCCGACCGTGCGGCCGAAGGCAACGGCTCGGCCCGCATCCTGGTGATCGAGGACGAAGCCAGCGCCGCGCGGGTGATGCGGCTGCAGCTGGAATCGCACGGCTATGAGGTGGAGGTGGCGCCCGAGGCCGAGACCGGGCTGCGCGTGGCCCGGCACTGGCGGCCCGATGCCATCGTGCTGGACGTGATCCTGCCCGGCATGGACGGCTGGGACATGCTGGCGCAGCTGAAGGAAGAGGCGGCCACGCAGCGCATTCCGGTGGTCATCGTGTCCGTCACCGACGAGCCGCGGCGCGGCTTTGCGCTGGGCGCTTCGCAGGTGCTGGTCAAGCCGGTGGAGCGCGACGACCTGCTGGCGGCGCTGTCGTCGCTGGGCATCGCGGTGAGCAGCCGGCCGGGCCAGGTGCTGGTGGTGGACGACGACCCCAAGGCGGTGACGCTGGTGACCACGCACCTGGAGGCCGCGGGCTTTCAGCCGGCCAGCGCCTTCAGCGGCGAAGAAGCGCTGGGCATCGTGCGCCGCCAGCGGCCCGACCTCATCATCCTCGACCTGATGATGCCGCACATGACCGGCTTCGAGGTGCTGGACGCGCTGGCCCGCCGGCCCGAGACCGCCGGCATCGCCGTGGTGGTGCTCACCGCCAAGCTGGTGACCGAAGCCGACCGCGAAGCGCTGCGGGGCCGCGTGCAGGCCATCCTGGAAAAGGCCGAGTTTCAACCCAACCAGCTGGTGGCCGAGGTGCGCCGCGCGCTGCACCGCCGCCAGATGGACCATGAAGCGCCGCCACCACGGACGGCGTGACCGAGGAGGCTGCCCATGGCGAAGATCCTGGTGATCGAAGACAACCACCACAACCTGCAACTGGCCCGCGTGGTGCTGGAACATGCCGCCCACCAGGTGAGCACGGCCACCGATGCGGTGCAGGGCCTGGCCATTGCGCGCACCGAACTGCCCGACCTGGTGCTGATGGACATCCAGATGCCCGGCATGGACGGCCTGGACGCCACCCGCGCGCTGCGCCGCGACCCGCAGACGGCGGGCCTTCGGGTGCTGGCCCTCACCGGCCTGGCCATGAGCGGCGACGAGCAGCGCATCCTGGCCGCGGGCTGCGACGGCTACATCACCAAGCCCTACGACTACCGCGGCCTGCTGGACAAGGTGGCCGCGCTGCTGGCCCAGCCGCCGCGCAGCACGGCGGGATGATCGCCCGTTTGCGCCAGTGGGCGCGGCAGATCAAGCGCGACGGGTTGACGCTGTGGTTCGCGGTGCGGCACCCGGGCACGCCCTGGGTGGCCAAGGCACTGGCCGGGCTGGTGGTGGCCTATGCGTTCAGCCCCATCGACCTGATCCCCGACTTCATCCCGGTGCTGGGCCTGGTGGACGAGATGCTGCTGCTGCCCGCCTTCATCTGGCTGGCGCTGCGCCTGACGCCGGCGCCGGTGCGCGACGAATGCCGCGCCCAGGCCCAGGCCTGGCTGGACGCTTCGCGCGGCCGCATCACCAGCCTGTGGGGCGCGGCGCTGGTGGTGGCGGTGTGGCTGGCCGCCGCGGCTGGCCTCTGGTGGTGGTGGCGCGCTTGAGGGGCCTCAGCCCGGAATGAGCTGCCGCGCCACCTGCCCATGCACCCGTGCCAGGTGGTTGTGCACGGCGGTGGCCGCGATGGCCGCCTGGCCGGTGGCCACGGCGATCTGGTCCAGCCCCGACACCACGTCGCCGATGGCGTAGAGGCCGGGCACGTTGGTGCGGCCGTGGGCATCGACCTCGATGCCGCCGCAGTCGTCGGTGTCCACGCCCAGCGCATAGGCCAGTTCGGCGCGCGGCTTCACGCCCAGCGCCACATACATCACCTCGAACTCCGGCGCCTGGCCGTCGTCCAGCTGCAGCCGCAGGCCACGCTCGCCCAGGGTCTGCACGCAGCGGGCGGTGCGGTCCAGCAGCTGCACGCCGGCGCGGCGCAGCGGCGCGATGGCCTCTTCGCCCAACCCGCGCTGCACCAGGGTCACGTCGTCGCTGAAGTGGCGGATGAACAAGGCCTCGCGCGCGCCATGCAGCCCTTCGCCGATCACCACGATGCGGCGGCCGGTGTGTTCATAACCGTCGCAGATGGGGCACTGGCGCAGCAGGGCCTGGTCGCGCAGGCCGTCGCAGCCGGGCAGGGCAGGAATGTTGTCCACCACGCCGGTGGCCAGCACCACCGCACGGGCCTGCACCTGGCCCGCGGTGGTGTCGGCCACGAAGCCCTGCGCATGTGGCCGCAGCGCGGTCACCTCGCCGGCCAGCACCTCGCCCTGCACCTGCGCCAGGTGCTGGCGCATGCGGTCCAGCAGCTCGGTGCCGCCGATGCCTTCGGGAAAGCCGGGCACGTTGTGCGAGCGGGGAATCCAGCGCGCCCGGCTGCGGCCGGCGTCGATCAGCGTCACGCTGCGGTGAAAGCGCCGCAGGTAGATGGCGGCCGTGAGGCCGGCGGGGCCGGCGCCCACCACCAGGCAATCGATCATGCGGCCTTCCGGGCGGGCTTGCGGGCGGCGCTCCTGGCGGTGGCGGCCTTCTTGGCGGCCGGCTTGGGGGCGGCCTTGGCGGCGGGCCTGGCGGCCGTCTTTGCAGCGGTCCTGGTTGGCGCTGCTGTGGCCGGCCGGCTGGTCTTGCCAGCGGGCTTGTCGTCGCCCTTGCGGCCGGCCAGGCTGCGGCGCAGCAGGTCGCTCAGGTCCACCACGTTCGAGCTGGCCGGGGCTTCGTCGGGGTTCTCCAGCGGCGTCACCTGCGCCGTCTCGCCGGCTTCCACCTTGCGCGCGGCCAGTGCATGGATGGCATCGCTGAAGCGGTCTTCGTACTGGCTGGGGTCCCAGTCGGTCACCATCTCGCCGATCAGCTGCTGGGCCATGGCCAGCTCGGCGTCCTTCAGGCCGGCGGCCTTCTTGCCGGCAGGCGGCAGCTTCAGCTCCTCGCGCGAGCGCACCTGGCTGGCCCAGCGCAGCGTGTTCATCAGCAGCGCATCGCCATCGGGGATCAGCGCCGCCAGGCTTTCCTTGGTGTGCATCACCACCCGGGCCACGGCAATCACGCCGGCATCGATCATGGCTTCGCGCAGCAGGGCGTACACCTTCTCGCCCTTGCCCAGCGGCGCCAGCAGGTAGGGCTTTTCCAGGTAGGTGAACGGGATCTGGTCGGCCTTGACGAAGTGCTCGATCTCGATGACCTGCGTGCTCTTGGGGTAGGCGGCGTTGATCTCGTCTTCGCTCAGGATCACGTAGTCGCCGGTGTCCTGCTTCAGGCCCTTGACGATGTTGTCCTTGTCGATCTCCTTGCCGGTGCGCTTGTTGATGCGCTTGTAGCCCACCGGGTCCATGCTGCGCTTGTCCAGCCAGTCGAAGCTGATGCCGGTGTCCTGCGCGCCGGGGTACAGGGCCACGGGCACGTACACCAGGCCGAAGCTGATGGCGCCTTTCCAGATCACGCGGGGCATGGCGGTTCTCCGAACGTCAAAAGAGGGTGAGCTGGCCGGGCTGCGCCGGCAGCCCGCTGTCGTCCTGGCCGAAGCTGGGCCAGTGGTCGTGCTGGTCGGCGGGCAGGCCCGGGTGGCCGTGCGACTGCACGCGGTGGCCGCCGGCTGCACGCGCCAGGTCGCGGCGGCGGCTGGCCAGGCCGATCATCTGCTGGCCCGTCCAGTCGCCGGCGTGCGGTCCGCAGGCCACGCCGATGCTGACCGTCAGCCGCCGCTGGTGCGACAGGAAGCCCAGCTCGATGGCCTGGCACAGCGCTTCGGCCCGGTGGTGGGCCTGCTCGATGCCGGTGTGCGCCAGCATCACGCCGAACTGGTCGCCGATCAGCCGCGCCAGCACCGCCTGCGGGCCCAGGGCCAGCCGCAGCACCTTGCCGATGAGGTCGAGCGAGGCATCGGCCGCGTCGTCGCCCTCGCGGGCCCGCAGCGCATCGAAGGCGTCGGCATCCACCACCAGCACCGACAAGCGGTCGCCGGTGTGCTGCGCCTCGGTGGCCGCCAGCTCCAGCGCCAGAAAGAAGCTGGGCGCGCTGGGCAGCCGGGTGATGGGGTCGAGCGCCCTGACCACGGGCACCGTGGGGCTCATGCCGGCTCGCAATCGATGCAGTCGCTGATGCGGTCCTCGCCGGTTTCTTCGTCGAAGCCGAGGTCAATCAGCTTGCTGCCGCGGCAGGTGCTGCACGGCAGGCCGGAAGAAGCAGCCAGCCCGCGCCAGGCGGCGTGCTGCCAGCGGCTGGCGCGCCGCGAGGCCGCAGCCGCCTGCGGCGAAGCGGCATCGCCGAACCAACGCCCCTGCGCCCAGCAGCTGTAAGGGCCGGCGGGGGCACGCCGCTGGTAAGGGCCTTCTCGCAAGGGCTCTTGATCGCCGTCGAACCAGGGGGTGGCCTGCGTGCGCTGCATGGAAAGGAAAGCCTGCTGGGGGAGGTGACTGCAGCCCATCCATGGGCAAACCGCGTGCCGGCTGGACATGCGTGCCGCTACCGATTTGCAACATCTCGGGTACGTCGGTTGCCGAACCAGGCTCAAGCAGCGCCGCGGCCCGCGGTGCGCGATGCAGGAGTAACGCACGCGTGTTGACCGACCAGGATCTTTATCTCTTTGGTGAAGGCACCCACTCGCGCCTGTACGACAAGCTGGGCTGCCAGTGGCGCAACGGTGCGGCAGAGTTTGCCGTGTGGGCCCCCAATGCCCGTTCGGTGTCGGTCATCGGCGACTGGAACGGCTGGAACCCCGAAGCCGACCGCCTGCAGCCGCGGCCAGACAGCAGCGGCATCTGGGAAGGGCGCAGCACGCAGGCCCAGCGCGGCCAGGCCTACAAGTACCGGGTGGAGTCGAACCACAACGGCTACCGCGCGGACAAGGCCGACCCTTATGGCATCTATGCCGAGGTGGCGCCGGCCAATGGCTCGCGCATCTGGAGCCTGGAATACGACTGGCAGGACGCCGACTGGATGGCCACGCGCGCGCGCCGCAATGCGCTGGAAGCGCCGGTCTCCATCTACGAGATGCATGCCGGCAGCTGGCGCCGCCCCGACGGCCAGATGATGGGCTACCGCGAGCTGGCGCATGCGCTGGCCGATCACGTGCTGGCATGCGGCTTCACCCATGTGGAGCTGATGCCGGTGACCGAGCATCCGTTCTACGGCTCCTGGGGCTACCAGACCACCGGCTACTTCGCGGCCACCTCGCGCTATGGATCGCCGCAGGACCTGATGTACCTGGTGGACCACCTGCACCAGCGCGGCATCGGCGTGATCCTGGACTGGGTGCCCTCGCACTTCCCGACCGACGAGCACGGCCTGCAGTACTTCGACGGCACACACCTGTACGAGCATGCCGACCCGCGCCAGGGCTTCCACCCCGAGTGGAACAGCAGCATCTTCAACTACGGCCGTGGCGAGGTCAGCAGCTTCCTCATCAGCTCGGCGCTGTTCTGGCTGGACAAGTACCACCTCGATGGCCTGCGGGTGGATGCGGTGGCCTCGATGCTGTACCTGGACTACGCCCGCAAGGACGGCGAATGGGTGCCCAACCGCTACGGCGGCCGCGAGAACCTGGAGGCCATCCACTTCCTGCAAAAGCTCAACGAGGCGGTGTACCGCGAACACCCCGACACGCTGACCATCGCCGAAGAAAGCACGGCTTGGCCGCGTGTCTCCCGCCCCGCGTCCACCGGCGGCCTGGGCTTTGCGATGAAGTGGAACATGGGCTGGATGCACGACACCTTGTCGTTCATGCAGAAGGACCCGCTGTACCGCCAGTACCACCTGGGGCAGCTGACCTTCAGCCTGGTGTATGCCTTCAACGAGAACTTCGTGCTGCCGCTGTCGCACGACGAGGTGGTCTACGGCAAGAAGTCGCTGATCGCCAAGATGCCGGGCGACGCCTGGCAGCAGCTGGCGAACCTGCGGGCCCTGTACGGCCTGATGTGGGCCCACCCCGGCAAGAAGCTGCTGTTCATGGGCGGCGAGTTCGCGCAGCGCCGCGAATGGGCGCACGAGGGCCAGCTCGACTGGGACCTGGCCGCGCAACCGGGCCATGAAGGCGTGCGCCGCGCGTTGGCCCAGCTCAACCACCTGCTGCGCACCGAGCCGGCGCTGCACGAGCTGGACTTCAGCCCCGAAGGCTTCGAGTGGATCGAGGCCAACGACAGCGCCAACTCGGTCATCAGCTTCCTGCGCAAGCCCCGGGGCGGTGGCGACCCGGTGCTGGTGGTGTGCAACTTCACGCCGCTGCCGCGCGAGGACTACCGCGTGGGCGTGCCGCAGGGCGGCTGGTGGCAGGAGCTGTTCAACAGCGACGCCGCCGACTACGGCGGTGCCGGCTGGGGCAACTGGGGCGGCCGCGAGGCCGAGGCCCCGGGCGCGCACGGCCGCAGCCATGCGCTGCGGCTGACGCTGCCGCCGCTGTCCACCGTGATGTTCAAGCCCGCAACGGCCGTGCAAACCGGCGCACAAGGAAACGCTCTTGGCCACTAAGCAAGCAGCCGCGGTGAACACCGCCGCCCCGAACCAGCCCGCGGCCATGGCCGCGATCCAGCCCATCGGCATGCCGCCCGACAGCGGACGCGTGCGCGCCGTCATCGATGCGGTGCTGCCGGTGGTCGATGGTGGCCGCTTCGCGGTCAAGCGCGTGGTGGGCGAGCCATTGGACGTGGAAGCCCACGTCATCACCGACGGCCACGACCAGCTGCGCGCGATGCTGCAGTGGCAGGCCGAAGGCGGCCCCTGGCAGGAAACGGAGATGAAGCACCGCGTCAACGACGTGTGGTGCGCCTGCTTCACGCCGCAGGTGCAGGGCCGTGGCCACTACCGCGTGCAGGCCTGGGTCGATGGCTTCCATTCGTGGCGGCATGAGCTGCTGCGCCGGGTGGACGACGAAGACATCCGCATCGCCGCACTGGTGGGTGCGGGGCTGATCGACGAAGCCGCTGCCCGCGCCGCAGATGCCGACCGCCGCTTGCTGAGCGACTGGGCCGCGCGCCTGCGCGAGGGCGCGCAGGCCCAGCCCTTCGACGGTGCCAGCCTCAAGGCCCAGGCGCTGGACGAGCCGCTGGCCCTGCTGGCCGACCGCTACCCCGACCGCAGCCTGGCCGCCACCAGCGCCGACCTGCCGCTGCAGGTGGACCGTGAGCGGGCGCGCTTTTCCAGCTGGTACGAACTGTTCCCGCGGTCGGCGGGCCACCAGCCCGGCCGGCACGGCACCTTCGTCGACGTGGAGGCGCGCCTGCCCTATGTGGCCGAGATGGGCTTCGACGTGCTGTATTTCCCGCCCATCCATCCCATCGGCCGCGACAAGCGCAAGGGCCGCAACAACGCGCTGGTCACTGAAGCCGGCGACGTGGGCAGCCCCTGGGCCATCGGCGCCGAAGAAGGCGGCCACACCGACATCCTGCCCGAGCTGGGCACGCCCGAGGACTTCCGCCGCCTGGTGGCCAAGGCGCGTGAGCTGGGCATCGACATCGCGATGGACATCGCCTTTCAGTGCGCGCCCGACCACCCCTGGGTGAAGTCGCATCCGCAGTGGTTCCGCTGGCGGCCCGACGGCACGGTGCAGTACGCCGAGAACCCGCCCAAGAAGTACCAGGACATCTACCCCTTCAACTTCGAGACCGAAGACTGGCGCGGCCTGTGGGCGGCGCTCAAGGGCGTGTTCGAGCACTGGATCGCCCAGGGCGTGCACATCTTCCGGGTCGACAACCCGCACACCAAGGCCTTCCCGTTCTGGGAGTGGTGCGTCACCGAGATCAAGCGCGCGCATCCGCAGGTGCTGTTCCTGGCCGAGGCCTTCACCCGGCCCAAGGTGATGCACCGGCTGGCCAAGCTGGGCTATTCGCAGTCGTACACCTACTTCACCTGGCGGCAGAGCAAGCAGGAGTTGACCGAGTACTTCACCGAGCTGTCGCAAGGCCCGGGCAAGGACTACTTCCGCCCCAATGCCTGGCCCAACACGCCCGACATCCTGAACGAGCAGCTGCACGGCGCGGGCCGGCCCACCTTCGCGCTGCGGCTGGTGCTGGCGGCCACGCTGGCCAGCAACTACGGCATCTACGGCCCTGCCTATGAGCTGATGGAGAACGCACCGCGCAGCCCCGGCAGCGAGGAATACCTCGACTCCGAGAAGTACCAGCTGCGCCACTGGAACCTGCAGCGGCCCGACAGCCTGCGGCCGCTGATCGCGCAGATCAACCACATCCGCCGCCGCAACCCGGCGCTGCAGCAGCTGCAGAACCTGCGCTTCGTGCACACCGACAACGACCAGCTCATCGCCTACGTCAAGCGCGATGCGGCCTCGGGCAACACGGTGCTGGTGATCGCCAACCTGGACACGCGCAACCGCCAGTCGGGCTGGGTCTCGCTGGACCCGGTGGCGCTGGGGCTGGAGCGCGATGCCCGCTACCACCTGCACGACCTGCTGAGCAACCAGCGCTTCGTCTGGCAGGGCGAGCACAACTTCGTGATCCTCGACCCGGGCCAGGCGCCGGCGCACGTGTTCCGCGTGACGCAGCAGCTGCAGGGCGAGCAGGACTTCGACCACGGTCTTTGAACGGCGCACTCCACCCATGAACGCACCCCACACCCCGCACCTGGAAGAAGCCGAGCAGGGCGCCACCACCCCCGTCACCGACGAGGCCCTCTGGTACAAGGACGCGGTCATCTACCAGCTCAACGTCAAGGCGTTCTTCGACACCAACGACGACGGGATGGGCGACTTCAAGGGCGTCACCGCCAAGCTGGACTACGTCAAGGACCTGGGCGTCAACACCATCTGGCTGATGCCCTTCTACCCCTCGCCGCTGCGCGACGACGGCTACGACATCGCCCAGTACGAAGACGTGCACCCGCAATACGGCACGCTGGAAGACTTCAAGGTGATGCTGGACGAGGCCCACAAGCGGGGCCTGAAGGTGATCACCGAGCTGGTGATCAACCACACCTCCGACACCCACCCATGGTTCCAGGCCGCGCGCAAGGCGCCGCCGGGCTCGCCCGAGCGCGACTTCTATGTGTGGAGCGATTCCGACAAGAAGTACAGCGGCACCCGCATCATCTTCACCGACACCGAGACCAGCAACTGGACCTGGGACCCGGTGGCCAAGGCCTACTACTGGCACCGCTTCTTCAGCCACCAGCCCGACCTCAACTTCGACAACCCGCTGGTGCTGGAGGCGGTGTTCAAGACCATGCGCTTCTGGCTGGACATGGGCGTGGACGGCTTCCGGCTCGACGCGATTCCGTACCTGGTGGAACGTGAAGGCACCAACAACGAGAACCTGCCCGAGACGCATGCGGTGATCAAGCAGCTGCGCGCCGCCATCGACGCCAGCTACAAGAACCGCTTCCTGCTGGCCGAGGCCAACCAGTGGCCTGAAGACGTGCGCGAGTACTTCGGCGATGGCGACGAATGCCATGCGGCCTACCACTTCCCGCTGATGCCGCGCATGTACATGGCCATCGCGCAGGAGGACCGCTTTCCGCTCACCGAGATCATGGCGCAGACGCCCGAGATCCCGGCCAGCTGCCAGTGGGCCATCTTCCTGCGCAACCACGACGAGCTGACGCTCGAGATGGTGACCAGCAAGGAACGCGACTACATGTACAGCACGTACGCGTCCGATCCGCGTGCCCGCATCAACCTGGGCATCCGCCGGCGGCTGGCCCCGCTGATGGACAACGACATGGACCGCATCAAGCTGATGAACAGCCTGCTGCTGTCGATGCCGGGCTCGCCCATCATCTACTACGGCGACGAGATCGGCATGGGCGACAACGTGTTCGTGGGCGACCGCAACGGCGTGCGCACGCCGATGCAGTGGAGCCCCGACCGCAATGCCGGCTTCAGCCGCGCCGACCCGCAGCGCATGTACCTGCAGCCCATCATGGACGCGAGCTACGGCTTTGCGGCGGTGAACGTGGAAGCGCAGTCGCGCGACCCCAGCTCGCTGCTGAACTGGATGCGCCGCATGCTGGCCGTGCGCGGCACCAGCACCGCCTTCGGCCGCGGCAACCTGGTGTTCCTCAAGCCCGGCAACCGCAAGCTGCTGGCCTACCTGCGCAGCTACGGCGACGAGACCATCCTGTGCGTGGCCAACCTGGCGCGCACCGCGCAGCCGGTGGAGCTGGACCTGTCGGCCTACAAGGGCCGGGTGCCGGTGGAGCTGCTGGGCAGCACGCCGTTCCCGCCGATCGGCGAGCTGCCTTACCTGCTCACCATCGCGGCCCACGGCTTTTACTGGTTCAAACTGTCGGCCGACGTGCAGGTACCCAAGTGGCACGAAGAGCACCTGCCGGTGGAAGACCGCCCGGTGGTGGTGCTGTTCGACGGTTGGAACAGCTTCTTCCGCGACCATGTGGTGCCCTGGCGCATCGGCCTGGCGGTCAAGACGCGCCAGCAGTTCGAGGACGACACGCTGCCGCGCTACATCGAGACCCAGCGCTGGTTCGCGGGCAAGGGCCACGCCATCTCGCAGGCCCGCCTGACCGACTATGCGATGTGGGAACGCGGCGCTGGCAGCTTCCTGATGCAGCTGGTGGCGGTGGAAGGCGCGCAGGAGCCGCAGAGCTACTTCCTGCCGCTGTCCATCGCCTGGGAAGACGACGACGAGGCCCGCACCCGTGCGTTGGCCGTCAGCGCCGTCGCCCGCGTGCGGCAGCAGGCCTTCGTGGGTGTGATGGCCGATGCCTTCGCCGACGAGCACTTCTGCCGCGGCATCGTGGCGGCCATCGGCGAGCGGCTGGTGCTGCCCACCCAGGGCGGCGAGCTGCGCTTCACGCCCACCGCGGCCTTCGAGGGCGTGGCCGGCAGCGACCACGACACGCTGGAAGTCAGCCGCCCGCAGGCGCAAAGCAGCAACACCATCGTCACGCTGGGCGAGCGCCTCTTCCTCAAGGGCTACCGCCGGCTGCGCCCGGGCCTGAACCCCGAGTACGAGATCGGCCGCTTCCTGACGGACGTGGCCGAGTTCCGCCACTGCGTGCCCGTGGCCGGCGTGCTGGAGCATGTGAGCACCGCGGGCGAGCGCACCACGCTGGCCCTGGTGCAGTCGTACGTGGCCAACCAGGGCGACGGCTGGGCCTACACCCTGGCCTACCTGCAGCGCTACTTCGAGCTGCAGCGCAGCACGCCCGAAGGCCTGCCCGAGGACGTGCATGGCGCCTACTTCGAGCTGATGCAGACCCTGGGCCGCCGCACCGCGCAGCTGCACCAGGCGCTGGGCCTGCGTGCCGGCGAGCCCGCCTTCGACCCCGAGCCGATGACCGCGGCCGACGTCTCTGCCGCCGTGCAGCAGACGGCTGCCCAGGCGCGCAGCGTGCTGGGCCAGCTGCAGGAAGCCCTGCCCACGCTGCAGGGCCGCACGCTGGAAGACGCGCAGGCGCTGCTGCAGCGGCGTGATGCGCTGCTGCAGCGCATCCAGGCGCTGGCCGACGCCACCGATGCCGGCCAGAAGATCCGCATCCACGGCGACTACCACCTGGCCCAGGTGCTGCTGGTCAAGAACGACTTCGTGGTGGTGGACTTTGAAGGCGAGCCGGGCCGCAGCTTCGACGAGCGGCGGGCCAAGCAGTCGCCGCTGCGCGACGTGGCCGGCATGCTGCGCAGCTTCAGCTATGCCAGCGAAAGCGGCCTGCGCGCCGCGTTGCAGATGCCTGGCGAAGACGGCGCGCTGCCCGAGCTGGCCGCGCGTTGGGAGGCCGGCGCCCGCGCCGCCTTCCTGCAGGCCTATGCCGAGGTGGGCGCGCCCGGCACCAGCGGCGCGGCGATGGACCCGACGCGGGGCCTGCTGTCGCTGTACGTGCTGGACAAGGCGCTCTACGAGCTGCGCTACGAGCTGTCCAACCGGCCCGACTGGGTGGGCATTCCGCTGCGCGGCATCCTCGATCAACTGAATCAAGAGGACCTCTGACATGGAACGGGTAGACATGATGCTGGAGCCGCTGCGGGCCTTCCTGCTGCAGATCGGCGCATTCATTCCGCGGCTGCTGATCGCGGCCGGCGTGCTCATCGTGGGGGTGCTGGTGGCCAAGGCGGCACGCTTTGCGGTGCGCAAGACGCTGCGGGCCATCAACTTCCACATCGTCACTCGGCGGGCGGGCGTGGACGGCCTGCTGCAAAGGGGCGGCAGCGAGACCGACACCACCGACCTGCTGGCCTGGCTGGCCTACTGGGTGGTCATCCTGGCGGCGCTGATCGTGGCCTTCAACGGCCTGGGCCTGACGCAGGTCACCGAGCTGCTGGGCCGGGTGATGGTGTTCGTGCCCAAGGTGATCGTGGGCCTGCTGATCCTGGCCTTCGGCGCCTACTTCGCGCGCTTCGTGGCCAATGCGGTGGCCACCTACTGCCACAGCGTGGGCGTGCGCGATGCCGACCTGCTGGGCGGCCTGGCGCGCTACGCGATCCTCATCTTCGTGCTGATGATCGCGCTGGACCACCTGGACATCGGCGGCGCCATCGTGCGCTACAGCTTCCTCATCGTGCTGGGCGGTCTGGTGGCCGCCATCGCGCTGGCCTTCGGCCTGGGCGGCCGCGAATGGGCGGCTGCGCACCTGGAACGCTGGTGGCCCAGCAAGGGCCTGGACGCCGTGCCCCCGCGCGGCGCCCGCTCACCCGGCGGACCGGGCGCGCAGGTGACGCCGTTCAACCCCGGGGCGCCGGGTGCAGCCAGCGGCGCTGCTGGTGCCGGCATGGGCGCCGGCGGCCTGGGCACCGGCACCGCCGGACCCGGCGGTCCGGGCAGCCCGGGCCGCATGGGTGGGGGCGCACGGCGCGACGGGTGACGGCATCGCGACGTGCGGTGTCGCGCTCCGTCAGTGGAAGTCCTCTTCCCGCTGGTGACGGACGCCAATCACCAGCACGAGCTCCGGGCTGCGTATGTCGAAACGCAGGACATATCCTGTGGCTCCGAAGGGGATGATGAGTTCTCGCAAGGTCGGGCGCCGGCCCGCCTTGCGGTAGCTGTAGGGCGTGATCGACAGGTGCCTCTGCGCCACTTCCCGAATCGCCGAGACTGCGTCATAGGCGCGCATGGCCTCCTCTGACGTTTGGGCTTGATCGAGCAAAAAATCGAAAAGGCGAACGAGGTCCTCATCCGCCTCGGATGTGAACTCGACCCTGAACGTCATTTGCGGAGCTGTTTCACCCGCGCGGCCACCTTGGCTTCCAACTTCGCCAATACGACGTCTGCTGGAATGGAGTGGCCCGTCCGTTCGTAAGCGGCTAACGAGGCATCGCAGCGGGCCGCGAAGTCGGTCTGCACACGACGGAACTCGACAGCGCGCCGCACCGAAGCCTCGACAAACTCGGTGAGGGTTTCGCCGGGCAGCAGCACGGCGTCCAAATCGGCGCGCAGTTCCGGTTCAACACGGACTTGAGGAATCGTGGCGGTCTTCATGGCTCTATCGTAGTGCAAACGCACTACATTGCCAGCGGCGGTTGATTGGGGCCCCTTTGCCCGGTGCGGTCAAGCCGCATCAATGCGGCCCCCGGTCGGCGAATCAGGCCTCGCCACCGCCCCGCTGTGCCACGACGCCACCGCCGCCAGCGCCAGAAAGCCCAGCGCGGCCAGGCCCAGGCTGCCGTAGCCGTGGTGCGCCACCCACCAGCCGCCCAGGCCGGCGCCCAGGGCCTGGCCCAGGTACACGAACGAGGTGTTGAGGCCGATGTTGCGCGCACCGCCCGCAGCGTCCAGCGCCAGCAGCCGCGCCTGCTGGGCGGCGTTGAGCGCAAAGCCCGCCAGCGCCCAGGGCGCCAGCACCAGCATCGCCAGCGGCAGGCTGGTGGCCAGCGGCCAGGCCCCCATCGAGACCGCCATCAGGCCCAGGCACAGCGCCACCGCGCGTGGCGCGCCCAGCCGGTCGACCACGCGCCCGATGCGGGCGACCCCCAGCACGCCCAGGGCGCCCAGCGCCGTCAGTGCCAGCGCCATGTCGGCCGGCCTGGCCTGCAGCACGTCGCGGCCATAGCTGGTGAAGTAGGTCAGCAGCACCAGCTGCGCGGCCAGCGCCATCGCGGTGGTGAGCCAGCAGCTGCGCACGCCGGCGGCCATGCCGCGCCACGGCGCCTTGACCACCGGCGGCACCTGCGCGGCAAAGGGCGCCAGCGCCTGCCACACGGCCACGGCGGCCACCAGGCTGCAGCCGCCGACGAAGGCAAACACCCAGGGCCAGCCCACCACCGCGCTGAACCAGGCCGCCGCCGGCGTGCCCAGCACCAGGGCCAGCGGCCAGCCCAGGTACACGGTGGCGGTGACGCGGCCCACACGCTGCGGCAGCAGCAGACCCAGCAGCGCCGCGGCCTGCGCCGTGAACACCGCCGGCCCCACCGACTGCAGCGCCCGGCCCAGCGCCAGGCCGCCCCAGGTGGTCTTCAGCGCCGACAGCAGCAGCGCCAGGCCTTGCACCGCCAGCGTGGCGGTGAGCAGCTGGCGCCGGCCGATGCGCCGCGCCACCACCGGCGCCAGCGGCGCCATCAGGCACATGACCACGCCCGACAGCGTGACCAGCTGTCCCACTTGCGCCACGCTCACCTGCAGCGAACGGCTGAGGTCGGGCACCAGCGCCGTGAGCATGGTGCCGCAGGTGGCCACCACGAAGTTGGCCGCCAACACCACGCCGATCAAGAGGCGCTCACGGCGCGCCAGCGCGGGCGGGCCGGCGGTGTCGGGGGCAAGGGACTGCATGGGGGCGAATCTTCGCCCAAAGATCAAGACACCCGCAGCGCTCCTGCTTCGCGCACCGCGGCGATGCTGGGCCAGCCGTTGACGGCCATCAGCAGGTCGGCTTCGGCCAGCAGGCAGCGCAGCACATGGGTGGCGCCGGCCGCGCCGTCCAGCGCCAGGCCGTAGGCATAGGGCCGGCCCACGCCCACGGCGCGCGCGCCCAGGGCCAGGGCCTTGACCACGTCGGTTCCCGAGCGCACGCCCGAGTCGAACAGCACCGGCACGCTGCCCGCTGCCTTCACCACCTCGGGCAGCAGGTCGATGGCCGCGATGCCGCCATTGGCCTGGCGGCCGCCATGGTTGCTGCAGTAGATGGCGTCGGCCCCGGCGTCCACCGCGCGGCGGGCATCGTCGGGGTGGCAGATGCCCTTGAGCACGATGGGCAGCTTGGTCAGGCTCCTGAGCCAGGGCATGTCGGCCCAGGTGAGCACACGGCCGAAGATCTTGGTCCAGGCGCGGATGGCGGCCGCCGGGTCGGCTTCGGGCGGCTGCGCCAGCAGCTTGCGAAAGGCGGGGTCGCTGAAGTAGTTGCTCAGCACATGGCCGCGCAGCTGCGGAAAGCTGGCGGTGTTGAGGTCGCGCGGGCGCCAGCCCGTCACCCAGGTGTCCAGCGTCACCACGATGGCGCGGTAGCCGGCCTGCTCGGCCCGCTGCACCAGGCTGGCGGCCACGTCGGCATCGCGCGGGGTGTACAGCTGGAAGAAGCCGGGCTGCTCGCCCAGCGTCTGCGCCACGGTTTCCAGCGGATCGTTGGTCAGCGTGCTCAGGCACAGCGGCACGCCGGTGGCCACGCTGGCGCGGGCGGCTGCCAGGTCGCCGTGCTGGTCCTGCGTGCAGATGCCGGTGACGCCGATGGGCGCCATTAAGAGCGGCGTGGGGTAGCGCTGGCCGAACAGCTCGATCGACAGGTCACGCGTGGTGCTGTCCACCATCATGCGCGGCACCATGCCCCAGTGGCCGAAGGCCTCACTGTTGCGGCGCTGGGTCAGCTCGTCGCCGCAGCCGCCTTGCACGTAGTTCAGCACGTGGGGCGGCAGCGCCGCCGCTGCGCGCGCTTCCAGCGTGCTGAAGTCGGTGGGCAGCTTGGGCACCACGCCCGACAGGCCGGCTAGGTAGATCTCGTTCTGGAAGTCGCCGTAGTGCGGCATGGCGGTGTCTCCTTCTGGTTGTGGATCGATCCTAAGGCGCCCCGCAGCCGGGGGATGTCACCCGCATGCCAGGCGCGCTGCTTGCCCGCTGGTTGTTACAGCGGGTGACGCCTGATGCATCCACCCCGCAAACCAAAGCAGCGCTGCTGCGTTCTGATGGAAGACACAACGAAAGAGGAGTTGCCATGCCGACCACCGATGCCCTGAACGAAGCGCCCCTGTCGCCCAGCGCCAGCCGGCGCCGCTCCCGCGACCGCACCGTGGTGGCCATCGTCGGCGGCGGCCTGCTGGTGGCCGCGCTGGCGGCCGGCGGCGGCTGGATGCTGCGCGGTGCCACCCAACCCCCGATGGTGGCGGCGGCCAACAGTCAGGCGCTGCCGATGACCCCCGCGCCGCAGACCCTGCCGCCCAACGCCCCGGACGATCGGCCTGCGATGCTGGAGCAGGCCCCGCCCAGCCCCGTGGCCGAGAAGCCCGCCCCCGTGCGCACCGAGCGTGCGCCGGTGCAGCAGCGCCAGCCGGCCCCGGTGGTGGCGCAGGCGCCGGTGCACACCGAGCGCCGGCCGGTGGAGGTGTGCCAGTCCTGCGGCACGGTGGAAAGCGTGCGCAGCATCCAGCGCAAGGGCGACGCCAATGGCGTGGGTGCGGTGGCCGGTGGCGTGCTGGGCGCGGTGCTGGGCAACCAGGTCGGCGGCGGCAACGGCCGCACCGCGATGACCGTGCTGGGCGCCGTGGGCGGCGGCTATGCCGGCAACGAGGTGGAAAAGCGCATGAAGGCCGAGACCGTGTACGAAGTGCGCGTGCGCATGGACAACGGCACCACCCGCACCTTCACCCAGCGCAGCGCGCCGGGCCAGGGCGCCCGAGTCACGGTGGACGGCAACGGCGCCCACCTGATGTAAGCCCCGGCAAGGCGGAAGCGCGCCCCTCCCACGGGGCGCCTCGGCCTTCTCCGACAGGCGCGGCGGCCCGTGCCGCCTAGCCTGCGGTTTCCACACCTACTGAGGAAACCGCGTGACCCATCCTTCCAGCCCCGGCGCCACCGCCGACGACGGCCACGGCCAGCCCAACCCCATCGTCAATGCCGTGTCCAACGCGGTGGCGGCCTTGCGTGCCGATGACGACCAGCTGGACCTGGCCGAGGCGCACGAAGCGCTGCACCCCAAGGCCATCGAGAAGCTGACGGTGGCCGAAGCCCGCCAGCAGCCCACCGTGGCCGATGCGGTCACGGCGCTGCTGCAGCGCGAAGGCAAGGCCGCCGACCCCTTGCTGCTGGTGCCCGGCGTGCGCACCAGCGAGCTGCAGGTGGAAGGCGCCGCCGGTCCGCTGCCGGCCACGCTGTACACGCCGCCTGGCACCGGGCCTTTTCCGGTGGTGCTGTACTTCCACGGCGGCGGCTGGGTGATCGCCGACCGGCAGGTGTACGACGGCGGCGCGCGCGGCCTGTGCGCCCAGGCGGGCGCCATCGTGCTGTCGGTGGACTACCGGCAGGCGCCGGAGCACAAGTTTCCCGCCGCCTGGGACGACGCGCTGGCCGCCTACCGCTGGCTGATCGCCAATGCCAGCCGGCTGGGCGGCGACCCCACGCGGCTGGCCCTGGCCGGTGAAAGCGCGGGCGGCAACCTGGCCGTGGCCACCGCGATTGCGGCGCGTGATGCGGCCTTGCGGCCGCCGCTGCATGTGGTGTCGGTGTACCCGGTGGCGCAGACCAGCCTGAACACCGAGTCGTACCTCGAGAACGCCATCGCCAAGCCGCTGAACCGGGCGATGGTGAAGTGGTTCGTCGATCACCTGATCAACCACGAGAACGACCTGAAGGACACGCGGTTGCAGCTGATCGACGCCGACCTGACCGGCCTGCCGCCGGTGACGCTGATCAATGCCCGGCTGGACCCGCTGCGCAGCGACGGCGCCAAGCTGGAGGACGCGCTGCGCGCCGCCGGCAATGCGGTGCAGCGGCGTGAATACGAGGGCGTGGCCCACGAGTTCTTTGGCGCGGCAGCCGTGCTGCGGAAGGCGCGCGAGGCGCAGGCTTATGCGGGCGAGCGGCTGCGCCAGGCCTTTGCAGGCGCAGCGCCTTACGGCGCCGCCACCACAGCCACAGGCCTGTAGCCAGCAGCAGCGTGGGCACCAGGCCGAACAGGCTCCACAGCACACGCGCGGCCAGGCCGAAGGCCTCGGCCGTGTGCAGCGGAAACAGCCAGTTCAGCAGCACGTTGCCGGCCGGCGCATCGAAGGGGTCGTAGCGCAGCAGCACCTGCCCATCGGCGCCGATGCGCACCCGGGTGTTGCCGGTGTCGGCCCGCGGCTCTCCGGGCTGCAGCAGCCGCACTTCGGCCGGGCCGCGGCCGGTGGGCAGGGTCAGGCGGCTCCAGCGGGCGTCGGGGAACTGGGCGCTGGCCAAGCCGACGATCTCGTCGGGCGACAGCCGGGGCGCGTCGATGTGGCCGGCTGCGGCCACGGGCGCGGGTTGGGCGGGGCCTTTCGGCTGCATGCGCGGCTGCACTTGCAGCGGCAGCACCGCGCCCACCCAGCTGCGCGCCGTGTCGTTGAACACCAGCGCCGCACCGGTGAGGCTGATCAGCAGCAACAGCGGCGCCAGCCAGAAGCCCACCGCCCGGTGCACGTCGTACCAGCGGCGGGCGGGCGCGGCCTGCCACTGGATGCCCAGGGTGCGGCGCCAGGCGCTCCAGCGCAGGGCCTGCCGCGGCCAGGCCAGCACCAGGCCGCTGAGCCCCAGGCCGAACAGCACCAGGCCGCCGGTGCCCGCCACGTTGGCGCCGGCTTCGCCGGACCAGAAGTAGCGGTGCAGCTCATACACCGTGGGCACCAGGTGCTGCGCGTCCCAGCGCACCAGGCCGCGGTCGCGCGCGCCCAGGTACTGGCCGCAGGCCAGGTCGATGAAGTGCTCGCGGCGCAGGCCTTGGGCATCGCGCTTTTCCCACACCTGCCAGGCGGCGCCGCGCTCATGCGGCGCCACCACGATGTTGGCCGCACGCCCGGGTGCCTGCCGCTGCAGCACCTGCAGCACGCGGGCCACGGGCGTGTCGGTGGCCGGCAGGCCCGCCGGCTCGGCCACGGTGCAGGCGGGCAGGGGCTTGAACCACGCCGGGTTCAGCGCCGCATCCACCTCGGCCTGCCACACCAGCAGGCTGCCGCTCAGGCCCAGCACCACCAGCACGGCGGCAGCCAGCAGCGAGGCCCAGCGGTGCAGCCAGGCCAGGGCCTTGCGCCATCGGCCGCCCATGGTCAGAAGGTGCGACGCCAGCTCAGCGTCAGCGTGCGGCCGCGGCCGGCGTAGTAGTCCTCGGCAGTGCCCGAGTAGTTGGCCTGGCCGTAGTAGGTGATGTAGCGGCGGTCGAACAGGTTCTCGATGCCCGCGCCCAGCTGGCCCCACGGCGAATCCCAGGCCAGCGACACGTCGGCCACGGTGTAGCCCTGGAAATGTTCGGCCAGTGCGGTGCGGCCCGAGAACTTGCCTTCGTTGGCATCGCGCGAGCGATAGACCGACTGCGTCCAGTTGGCCCGCCAGCCCGGCGCCGGCCGCCACAGTGCGCCCAGCACCAGCTTGTCGGGCCCTTGCGAACGGGCGCCCAGGTCCAGGTCGAGGCTGCCGCCCGCGGCGCTGGCCGTGCGGCCACGGGTGATGGCATAGCTGCCGTTGAACTGCCAGTCCGGCAGCGGCCGCCATTCACCCGTCACCTCGAAGCCGCGCACGGTGATGGGCACCCGCTGCACCGAGCCGATGCCGTTGCTGACCACCAGCTGGCTGCCCAGGTCGGAGTGCGAGCGGTAGACCGAGGCCGACAGGCTGCTGCGCTGGCCGCGCCAGGTGACGCCCACCTCGCGGTTGTCGATCAGGATGGGTTGCAGGTCCACCAGGTTGTTGACCGAGCGGCCGCTGCTGTTGACGGCGCGCAGGATCAGGCCAACGTCGGGCGAGCCGAAGCCTTCGCTGTACGCGGCGAAGGTGGACCAGCCGGTGTTGCCGAAGCGCCAGACCGCGCCAAGGTTCTTGACCAGCTTGCTGGCGCTGCGCTCGCCGCCCTGCACCGCACGGCTGCCGTAGTAGGCGAGGGTGTTGTAGTCGTCCACCTTCAGCCGGCTGTGCTCGTCGCGCAGGCCGCCGCGCAGCGTCAGCGGGCCCACTTCGTACTCCAGCTGCGCGAAGGGCGCCAGGCTGCGGTAGGTCATGGGCGGCACCCACACGCGGCCGGTCTGCGTCAGCCGCTGCTGCGATTCGTCGTCCAGGTAATCGGCGCCCAGCGTCAGCTCCAGCCCGCGGGTGAACAGATCGGGCCGCACCCAGCTGGCGCGCAGGCCCCATTTGTCGGCCTCGATCTCGCTTTGATCGACCAAGGTGCCCACCGGCGCAATGGCCGCGTCCTGGAAGGTGGCGATCACGCCGCCGCTGTAGCGGGCCGAGAAGTTCTGCTTGAACAGCTGCACCGTCGCCGTGCCCTGGGCCAGCTCGTTGTGCGTCCATTCCAGGCTGGCCGATCGCACCTCGTTGCGCGGCGCGTCGTACGGCAGCGTGCCGCGTTGCGAGGTGGTGGGCAGGCCGGTGGCGCGGTTGCCCGCCACGTCCACCCGGTCGTCGAAGCCGTCGGCCTGATACCGGTTGAGCATCACCTGCAGCCGCTGCGGCCCGAAGTCCTTGCCCAGCTTGACGAACACGTCGGCTGCGCGGTGCAGCGATTCGGTGGCCAGCGGCCGGCCGGCACCGTCCACGCCGATGTCCTGGTTGCGCGCGCCCAGGTAGGCGATCAGGTCGTAGCTGCTCTTGTGCTCCAGCATGTAGCCGGTCTTCCAGCTGGCGCTGTCGCCATGGAACTGGCTGCCGTACTTCAGCTCCACCGTGTGGTGCGTGCCTTCTTCGGTGGGCGTGCGGGTGATGGTGTTGATGATGCCGCCGGTGGCACCCAGACCCTGCGCGGCCGAGGCGCCCGACACCACCTCGATGCGCGAGACGATCATCGGGTCGGCGAAGTAGCCCTCACGCCCGCCCAGGCGCAGCGGGTTGGTCTGCGGAATGCCGTCCAGCAGCAGCAGCGCATTGCGCCCGCGCAGGCCTTCGCCGAAGTTGGTGAGCTTCTGGCGCGCGGGCGCATAGCCCGGGATCTGCAGCGTCAGCAACGCGCTCGGGTCTTCGCTCACCAGGCCCTGGGTCTCGATGTCCTGGCGGTTGATGATGCTCACCGCGCCGGGAATCTTTTCCACGGCCTTGGCGCCGCGGGTGGCGGTGACCACCACCTTCTCGGCGCCGCCGGTGGCGGCGGATTCGGTCTGGGCCAGCAGGGGCTGGGACAAAAAGACGCAGGCGCAGGCCGTGGCCAGCGCATGGGGGCGCAGGTGCATGAAGAAGTCCGTAAGAGCTTTGGAGAAACCGTCAGGGCCACCGGCTGGACCGTGGCGGTTGGCTGAGCCCTTACAGCTTCCATTCTAGGGGTAAACAAGAATCACTCTTGTTTGCTGCGCCGGGTGTGGCGCCGGTACGGCGATTGCCATGCGCTGCGTGCGCGGGCGCGGTTGCCCGCTGGAAAGGCATGCCTTGAAGCCCTTGCTGGCCACCACCTTTGCCGCACTGACCCTGGGCGGCGCCACCGCTGCCCATGCTGGCGACCTGTACCTCGGCGCTGGCCTGCCCGGCCTGACGCTGGGTTATGCCCACCCCGTGGACGACCGCTTCACCCTGCGTGCCGATGTGAGCACGCTGGGCCGGCTGGACTGGGACCGCTCCAAGTCCGGCGTGGACTACGACGGCCGCGTGCAGATCGACCGACTCGCCTTTTTCGGCGACTGGTACGTGCACCGCAATTTCCGGCTCACGGCCGGCCTGACGGTCAACGAGGCCAAGGCGCGCCTGACCGGCCGCGCCGACGGCACCACCATCACCATCGGCGACCGCACCTACGTGGCCGGCCCCGACGACCAGCTGAACGTGCGGGTGAAGTACCCGACGGTGATGCCCTACCTGGGCATCGGCTTCGGCAAGCCGCCGCAGGCCGTGGGCGGCTGGGGGGTGATGGTCGACCTGGGCCTGGCCTTCGGCAAGCCCAAGGTCACCGGGCAGGTGAGCGGGCCGCTGCTCAGCAACACCGTCTCGCAGGCCGATGTGGACCGTGAGCTGGACGACATCCGCGACGACGTGGAGCGCCTGCGCGGCATTCCGCAGATCGGCGTGAGCGTGATCTACCGGTTCTGAGGGCGGCGGGCGGCGGCTTCAGCCGCCGCGCTGCACCGCATGGCGCACTTCGTCGGCCGCGGCGCGCAGCCGCTGGCCGAGCAAGGCCATGGCCGGCGCATCGAGCGTGCTGCTGGCGGTGCCGCAGCTCAAGGCCAGCGGCGCCAGGCCAGCGCCCAGCTGCAGCGGCACCGCCACGGCGCTGACGCCGCTTTCCCACGCCTCGTTCGATCGTGTGAAGCCTTCGGCCGCATAAGCCTGCAGCGCCTGCCGGAGCCCCTGCAGTTCTTCCTCCGGCCGCTGTGCCTGCTGCAGTTGCTGCAGCACCCGCTGCTGCTCGGCCGGCTCCAGCGCGGCCAGCAGCGCACGGCCGGCGGCGGTGGGTGCCAGCGGCAGCCGGGCGCCCACGTCCAGCCCCAGCACCGAGCGCGCCTGCAGCGCGCTGCAGTGGCCCACGTACACCGCTTCCAGCCCGTGGCGCACGCACAGCGCCACCTGCACGCCGGCCTCGTCTGCCAGCGCCTGCATGGTGGGCCGCGCGATGCGGGCGATGTCGTAGCGGCCCAGCATGCTGAAGCCGAGCGCGATGACGCCCGCGTCCAGCCCGTACTGGCCGATGGCCGGGCCGGCCTTCAGGCAGCCCAGCATCTTCAGCGTGTAGGCCAGGCGGCTGACGGTGGACGGCGGCAGGCCGGTGCGCCGCGCGATCTCGCGGTGGCCCAGCCATTGGTCGTCGGGGCCGAAGCAGCGCAGCACCTCCAGCCCGCGAGCCAGCGCGGTGACGAAGCGCCGGTCGCGCGGCGCGCCGTCGTCCCACCCGGCCGGCAGCCGGGCGTTCACGCCTGCCGGCGCCCGCGTGTGCGCCGGCGCGCGATGCCGCCGACCACTGCCGCTCCGGCCAGCAGCAACGCGGCCGAAGCGGGTTCGGGCACCGCGGCCACGGCCGAGCTGAGCTGGTAGGCGCCGCCGGCCGAGCCCGCCGCCAGGCCGGTGACCAGGTAGTAGTAGCGGCCCTGGCCCACGGTGGCCTGCATCGACAGCTCGCCGGTGGTGCCGTTGAAGGCGCTGTCGGTGCCGATCAGCGACTCGTCGCCGCTTTCGGGCGTGCCGTCGGGGTCGGCATAGAGGCCGTAGACGCCGCCGATGATGGCGTACACGGCATTGCCGCCCAGCATCAACTCGTTGGCCACCACGGTGCTGGCGATGTTCCAGCTGCCGGCGCCCAGGCTGAAGGCATATGCGTCGGTGAAGAAGGCCCCTTCCGGCCCCGGGTTGGCCTGGGCCAGGCGGGCCGGGCCGTGGTTGCCCCAGTTCACCGACAGGTCCATGGCCTGCGCACCGGTGGCGGCGCCCAGGGCGAAGGCGGCCACCGCGGCAGCCGCCGCGGCGCGGCGCAGTGTGGGTTGTCTAGACATCTTTGGTTCTCCTCTTGGCGGTTGTCGGGTGCGGCAATCAGGGAATCTGCGATTGCGCGGCTTCGCGCTGCAGCTTCAGGCCTTCGGCCGGTGTGAGGAAGCGGTCGCGCACCAGGCGGTTCACGCTGTCCTTGACCTTGGTCACGTAGTCGCCGTGGCTGGTGTAGAGCTGGTTCAGCCGCGCATCGTCGAACGGGATCTCATGGCCTGCGATGAAGCAGAAGCTGGCACCGGTGGAGGTGCCGTTCCAGGTGCTGGTGGGCACGTCCACCAGCGGGCTGCGCACGCCGCCGGTGACGTTGCCGAACACGTCCAGCACCGGCTTGCCGTCCACCACGTTGATGGGCTCGGCCCTGGGCGGCGGCAGGCCGCGGCGCAGCCACAGGTCCATGTTCTGGAATGCGGCATTGAAGTGGATGCTCGAGGGGAAGCGGCTGCGCGGCCCTTCGTTGCACGACATCGGCGGCACGCTGCGGCCGGCCTTGACGATGTCTTCCGGCTTGGCGGCGCTGTACAGCTCGTCGGGCGTGGCGTGGGCCATGCCGGCCATCTCGTAGTGGCGGAAGCGGTCGGCCGGCGCATCGCTGTCGGGCCGGCGCGAGGCGATGCCGGTGAGGTAGTCCGACTGCGACATGATGTGGATGATGGGCACGCCCACGTTGCTGAACTGCCGTCGAGGGTCGGGCACCAGGGGCGCCGGCTTGCACTGGTTGATGGGGTACAGCCCGGCGAAGGCGCCACCGGCCACGGCCACGATGTAGGCGTCGTACAGCGGCCGGCCGCCATTGCGCGCGGTTTCCAGCGGGTGGATGCCGTTGATGTAGTTGTAGAAGTAGCCGCCGGTCTGTGAGTAGCCGAAGCCGATCAGCTGCTGCACATTGAAGCCGGCCGCCGCCCGCAGCGGGTTGCGCGGGTCCTGGCTCTTCATCCAGGCGCCAGTCTGGCTGATGATGTCCCAGGCCAGGCCGTTCTCGGTGCTGCGCGACGAATCGGCCGGCACCGTGGCGCAGTTGCGCGGGTCGTCCAGCGGCAGCGGGTTGGCGAAGTTCAGCGGCCCGTAGCGCACGGGGTCGAAGTTCTTCAGCGCCACCACCGACACCGGCTTGACGGTGACGCCCACCCACACGTCGCCATTGCGCACGAAGTGCTCGCCCGACAGGCCCCAGCCGATGTTCAGGTCGAACAGGTTGCTGGGGTTGAGCGGCTCCACGATGACGTTGCCGCTGAACTTCTTCGGGTTGATCGGCCGGCGCACCAGCACGCGGGTGGTGTAGGGCGCATCGGCGGTGCGCACCACGGCCGGGCCGGGCGCGGGCCACTCATACACGTTGGCCTGGCCGCTGAGCAGGTACTCCTCCTCCACGTAGCCCAGCTTGGCCAGGTCCTGCGCACGCAGGGTGTAGGCGGCGCCGCCGAAGGGGTGCGATTGCGCCGTGGTGGGCAGAGGCCCGGTGGCCGTTGGCACGGGGGTGGCGGCCTGCGCCGCCGGGCTGCTGAGCCCGACGGCCACGGTGGCGGCCGCCGCGGCAAGGGTGAGCCTGCCTGGCTTGGAAACATCGCTGGGCATCTTCGTCTCCGTTCGTTGTTGTTACTACTGCTTTCGAAACCCGCGCGAAACCGCTTCGTTTAGCTTCGTTTCGGGGATCGATGGTTTGTAGTCACCAGGGGGCTGCGGGGCAAGGCGGTGTTTCCCTGGGGGCACCGCTGTGCGGAATGGGTGTGCTGCTTGGTGGGGTTGTCTGTGCTGTTTTGTTCGGCCGCCGTGCGGTTGTGCGTGTGCTGCATATGCTGTTCTTGTTCGACCGCCGTGCGGTGGGCGGGGGGCGGCGGGGCTCATGCTGGGGCGGTCAGCCCTGCGGGCCGACTCCACTGCGGTGCTCGCGCCGAGGTCGCGCGGCGGAACTCGCTACGTTCGCTGCGCTCACTGCGCTCGAACAACCACCGCGGGTCAGTTCACGAAGCGCGCTGCGCGCGCCGACCTCGCCGCTGCGCTCCTC
>NZ_CAXFDV010000017.1:0-3842 GCF_964001545.1 uncultured Aquincola sp. | reverse complement strand
TGCACCATCAGCACCGTGAGCAGCTGCCCGCCCACGGCCAGCCAGCGCAGCTGCACCAGCTGCATCAGGTTGCTGCGGCCGGCGCGGGCGTCGGGCGTCAGCGCCGGGTCGTCGACCAGCGGCGAATCGCCACGCGCGGGGTCGGGCTGCGGGCCGCCGGGCCCGCCCTGGCCTTCGTCGGGCGCGCTGTTGCGCCAGGGCCACCACGGCGGCAAGGGGGCGAGTCGAAAACCGGGCATGGACAGGTTCAGGCGTGTGGGGCGGTCAAGCCGCAAGGCGCGGCAGCCAAGCCGCGCGGAGGGGGCAGCTTACGCGGCCGGCCGGCGCCTGGTGCAAGACCGTGCGCGCCACAAGGCCGGCGCGCCCGGATCACTCATGTGCCGCGGGCCGGCGCGTGGCGCCACAGCAGCACCGCCGCCACCACGCTGCCCAGGGCCAGCGCCAGCCAGGTGAGCGCATAACCGCGGTGGTTGTTGTTGAAGTGCAGCACGGTGAGCCCGCCCTGCGGCACGTCCACCGAGTTGCTGCCGGCCGCAGGCGCCGCCACACCGGCTGCATGCTCGCCGTCGCGCGCCACGTCGATGAAAAAAGGCGCCGCGTTGATGCCGGCGGCCTGCGACAAGGCGGGTACTTCACGCCCCACCCAGCGACCGGCGGCGGGATCGTTGCGCTGCCACAGCCACTGGCCGGCTTCGCTGAAGCGCAGCAGGCCGGTCACCGTCACCTGGGCTTGCGGCGCGCCGGCCGGCAAGGCGGCAGGGCGGCGGCCCAGCGCCTCGGGCACGAAGCCGCGGTTGAGCCACACCCGGCCGCCGGCGGCCAGGTGCAGGGGCACCATCACCCACTGGCCGCGGCCCAGCTCGGTGCTGGCCAGCACGCGGATCTCGTGCTCCGGCTCCAGCCAGCCCTGCAGCGTGACGGGGCGGTATTCGTCGGCCTCGCGGCTCATGCCGGGCCAGGCGCTGGCCGGCGGCAACGGCTGCGGCGCGGCGGCCAGCTGGCGCTCCACCCGCGCGATCAGCGCTTCCTTCCAGGCCAGGCGCTGCCACTGCCAGGCCGACAGGGCCACGAAGCCGGCGGCCGCCAGCAAGGCGGCCAGGCAGACCACGATGCGCAGCACGCCCCCGGTACGGCCAGGGCGTTCGGTCAAGACCGGTGCTCCTTGGGCCCGTCAGGGCCGGGTGCGCATGTCGTGCACCGGCATCATGTTGGTGTTCAGGTGGTGCATCACCCAGATCGAGCCGGCCAGCATGATGATCACCAGCACCCCGGTGAACACCAGCGCCAGCAGCGACCAGCCCTGCTCCACCCGCGCATTCATGTGCAGGAAGTACACCATGTGCACCACCACCTGCACAGCGGCCATCACCAGGATGACGGCGGCGGTGATGCCCGGCGTGGGCAGCACCTTGGCCATCACCAGCCAGAACGGAATGGCGGTGAGCACCACCGACAGCAGGAAGCCGGTGATGTAGCCCTTGTAGGTGGCGTGGTACTCCGGCTCACCATGGTCGTGGTGCGGGTGGTCCAGGTTCTCAGCGTGGGTGTCGTGCGTCGCAGCCATCGCAAGGCTCCTTCAGGTCAGTCAGACGGCCGGGGGCATGGAGCCCATCAGGTACACGAACGTGAACACGCCGATCCAGATCACGTCCAGGAAGTGCCAGAACATCGACAGGCACATCAGGCGGCGGCGGTTGGCGGTGGTCAGGCCCAGCTTCTTGACCTGGATCATCAGCGTGACCAGCCACAGGATGCCGAAGCTCACGTGCAGGCCGTGGGTGCCCACCAGCGCGAAGAACGAAGACAGGAACGCGCTGCGCTGCGGGCCGGCACCTTCATGGATCAGGTGGTGGAACTCATACAGCTCGAGCCCGACGAAGGCCAGGCCGAACAGGCCCGTGATGGCCAGCCAGGCCAGCACCTGGCCCTGCTTGCGCTGGTTCATCGCGATCATCGCGAAGCCGTAGGTGATCGACGACAGCAGCAGCATGGCCGTGTTCACGGCCACCAGCGGCAGGTCGAACAGGTCGGCGCCCGAGGGGCCGGCCGCGTAGCTCTGGCCGTAGACCGCGAACACCGCGAACAGGATCGCGAAGATGAGGCAGTCGCTCATCAGGTACAGCCAGAAGCCCAGCAGCGTGCCTTGCTGCGGGTGGTGGCTGCCGTCGTCGTAGAACTTCAGCGGGGCGCCGTTGGCATCCACCGCCGCATGCGTAATGGCCGTCATGGAAAGGTCCTTGGATCGGTTGTCGCGGCGCGCGCTCAGGCGCTGGCCTGCTGCGGCGTGGCCAGGCCCAGCGCGGCCAGCTGGCGGGTGCGCTCGGCTTCGCTGCGGGTCACGGCATCGGCCGGGATGTGGTAGTCGCGGTGGTAGTTGAAGGTGTGCACCACGGCAGAGATCACCACGGCCGCGAACGAGGCCGCCGCCAGCCACCAGATGTGCCACACCAGCGCAAAGCCCATCACCGTGGACAGCGCGGCGATGACCACGCCCGCTGCCGTGTTCGACGGCATGTGGATCGGCTGGAAGCCGTTGAGCGGACGTTCGGCGCCGACTTCCTTCATGTGGTGCCAGGCATCGCGCTCATGCACCACCGGCGTGAAGGCGAAGTTGTAGTCGGGCGGCGGCGAGGCGGTGCTCCACTCCAGCGTGCGGCCGGTGCCCCAGGCGTCGCCGGTCAGGTCGCGGTTCTGCTCGCGGCGCAGGTAGCTCACCACCAGCTGGATGATGAAGCAGGCGATGCCCAGCGCGATCAGCACGGCGCCGAAGGCGGCGATCTGGAACCAGATCTGCAGGCTCATGTCCTGGAAGTGGCTCATGCGGCGGGTGACGCCCATCAGGCCCAGCACGTACAGCGGCATGAAGGCGAAGTAGAAGCCCACGAACCAGAACCAGAACGAGCACTTGCCCCAGAACGCATCGAGCTTGTAGCCGAAGGCCTTCGGGAACCAGTAGGTGATGCCGGCGAACACGCCGAACACCACGCCGCCGATGATCACGTTGTGGAAGTGCGCGATCAGGAACAGGCTGTTGTGCAGCACGAAGTCGGCCGGGGGCACCGCCAGCAGCACGCCGGTCATGCCGCCGATGACGAAGGTGACCATGAAGCCGATGGTCCACAGCATCGGCACCTCGAAGCGGATGCGGCCGCGGTACATCGTGAACAACCAGTTGAAGATCTTCGCCCCTGTCGGGATCGAGATGATCATCGTGGTGATGCCGAAGAACGAGTTGACGCTCGCCCCCGACCCCATGGTGAAGAAGTGGTGCAGCCACACCAGGTACGACAGGATGGTGATCACCACCGTGGCGTACACCATCGAGGCATAGCCGAACAGGCGCTTGCTGCAGAAGGTGGACACCACCTCCGAGAAGATGCCGAACACCGGCAGCACCAGGATGTAGACCTCGGGGTGGCCCCAGATCCAGATCAGGTTGACGTACACCATGGCGTTGCCGCCCAGCTCCGTCGTGAAGAAGTTGGTGCCGACATAGCGGTCCAGGCTGAGCAGCACCAGCACGGCGGTCAGCACCGGGAAGCTCACGACGATCAGCACGTTGGTGCACAGGCTGGTCCAGGTGAAGATGGGCATCTTCATCAGGCTCATGCCGGGCGCCCGCATCTTGACGATGGTGACGATCAGGTTGATGCCCGACAGCGTGGTGCCCACCCCCGCCACCTGCAGCGACCAGAGGTAGTAGTCCACCCCCACGCCCGGATCGGCCAGGATGCCCGACAGCGGCGGATAGGCCAGCCAGCCGGTGCGCGCGAATTCGCCGACAAACAGCGACAGCATCATCAGCACCGCGCCACCGGCGGTCATCCAGAAGCTGAAGTTGT
>NZ_CAXFDV010000016.1:0-2559 GCF_964001545.1 uncultured Aquincola sp. | reverse complement strand
GCTGCCTGCCGGCACCCGCAACTACATGACGCCCGCCGGCTACCAGCGCCTGCGGGCCGAGCTGCTGGGCCTGATCGACGACGAGCGGCCCAAGATCGTGGAAGTGGTGTCGTGGGCGGCCAAGAACGGCGACCGCTCGGAAAACGGCGACTACCTCTACGGCAAGAAGCGGCTGCGCGAGATCGACCGCCGCATCCGCTTCTTGACCAAGCGGCTGGACGTGGCCGAAGTGGCCGACCCCTCGGCCCACCACGGCAGCGACCAGGTGTTCTTCGGCGCCACCGTGACCTATGCCAACCGCAAGGGGGAAGAGCGCACCATCACCATCAAGGGCATCGACGAGGTGGACAACCTGGCCGGCGAGGTGAGCTGGATCTCCCCCATCGCCCGCGCGCTGCTCAAGGCCCGCGAAGGCGACGAGGTGACACTGATGACCCCCGGCGGGCTGGACACGCTGGAGGTGCTGGAGGTGCGTTACCCGGCGCCTGAGCCGAAGGGCTGAGGCACAGCGCCCATCATGGCTTGACCCGTGCCACGCGCAGCACCGACGGCGCGCGCTTGAGGATGCGCAGCACGTCCGCCAGGTGCAGGCGGTCGCGCACCGACAGCGTCAGGCGCATCTCGGCGGTCTGGCCGTCGAGCTGGTCGTCCATGTCGATGTGGGTGATGTCGGCCTCGGCACTGTTCACCGACTGCGCCACCCGCGCCAGCACGCCCTTGCCGTTTTCCAGCAGCAGACTGATCACGGTGTCGAACGGGCGGCTCAGTTCCTCGGCCCAGCCCACGCGCAGGAAGTGCTCGGGGTCGCGCTCGTGCAAGCGCTTGCCGATGCTGCACTCGGCGGTGTGCACCGTCAGCCCTTCGCCGCGGCCCAGGTAGCCGACGATGGCATCGCCCGGGATCGGCTTGCAGCAGGTGGCCAGCTGCACCGAGGCGCCTTCGGTGCCGTCGATCATCACCATGCCCTGGCTGGGCACGCTGTCGTCCACCGCGTACCGGCCCATCGACAGCGTCACCGCGTCGGGCCGCGCGCCGCGTTCCACCATGTTGTGGGCCAGCCGCTTGGCCACGATGTTGGCGATCTTCTTGCCCAGGCCGATGTCGGTCATCAGCTCGTCGCGGTTGCGGTTGCCGCTCCAGCGCGTGAGCTGCTGCCAGGTGGCGGTGGCATTGGCATCGGCGGGGTCGTAGGAAGGCATCAGCATGCCCTCGGCGCGCAGCGCCTGCGCCAGCAGCTTCTCGCCCAGCGCCCGCGACTCCTCATGCTCCATGTTCTTGAGGTAGTGGCGGATCTTGCTGCGCGCGCGGCCGGTGCGCACGAAGTTCAGCCAGGCCGGATTGGGCCGGGCGCCGGGGGCGGTGACCACTTCCACCACGTCGCCGCTCTTGAGCTCGGTGCGCAGGGCCACCGGCTCGCCGTTGACGCTGGCGGCCACGCAATGGTCGCCCACGTCGGAGTGGATGGCGTACGCGAAGTCCACCGCGGTGGCGCCGCGCGGCAGCGCCAGGATCTTGGACTTGGGCGTGAAGACGTAGACCGCATCGGGGATCAGGTCGATCTTGACGTGCTCCAGGAACTCGGCCGAGTCGTTGTTCTCGTCCTGGATGTCGAGCAGCGACTTCAGCCACAGCGCGCCCAGGCGCTGCGCTTCTTCGGGCTGGTGCACGTCCTTGGTCTTGTACATCCAGTGCGCCGCGATGCCGCTTTCGGCCACCGCATGCATGGGCTCGGTGCGGATCTGGAACTCCACCGCCGTGCCCAGCGGGCTCACCAGCGTGGTGTGCAGGCTCTGGTAGCCGTTGGCCTTGGGAATGGCGATGTAGTCCTTGAAGCGGCCCGGCACCGGCTTGTAGAGCTGGTGCAGCACGCCCAGCGACAGGTAGCAGTCGCTCAAGGTGGGCACCACGATGCGAAAGCCGAACAGGTCGCTCACCTGCGCGAACGAGGTGTGCTTCTCGTTCATCTTGCGGTAGATGGAGTAGACGGTTTTTTCGCGGCCCGAGACCTGCACCTTCACCTTGGCATGGGCAAAGGCCTTTTCCACCTCGCGCTGCACCCGGTCGACGATGTCGCGGCGGTAGCCGCGCGAGCGCTGCACCGCCTTCATCAGCGCCGCATGCCGCCACGGGTGCAGGAACTGGAACGACAGCTCCTGCAGCTCGCGGTAGGCGCGGTTCAGGCCCAGCCGGTGGGCGATGGGCGCGTAGATCTCCAGCGTCTCGCGGGCGATGCGGGCGCGCTTTTCCGGCGCCATGCCCGTCATCGTGCGCATGTTGTGCAGCCGGTCGGCCAGCTTGACCAGGATCACGCGCACGTCGCGCGCCATCGCCAGCAGCATCTTGCGGAAGCTTTCGGCCTGCGACTCCTCGCGTGTGCTGAAGTGCAGCTTGTCCAGCTTGGTCAGCCCGTCCACCAGGTCGGCGGTGGCGGCGCCGAAGTGCTCGATCAGCTGCGGCTTGGTGACGCCGCAGTCCTCGATCGTGTCGTGCAGCAGCGCCGCCATGATGGCCTGCGCGTCCAGCTTCCAGTCGGCCACCAGGCCGGCGACGGCGATCGGG
>NZ_CAXFDV010000015.1:0-12877 GCF_964001545.1 uncultured Aquincola sp. | reverse complement strand
TGAAGGAAAACAAGCTGACCCAGCTGTTCAAGATGGCCAAGGCCGCCGTCACCGGCAACCCGCCCACCGGCATGGGCGAGCACGGCAGCGTGCGCATGGGCTGACCGGAGCGACCGGCACGGCGCTCGCTTAGCATCCCGCCTTCAGGGGGCGGGCGTGAGCACCGAGACAGCATATCGAGAACTGGGCCTGCAGCCCGGAGCCAGCGAGGCGGAGATCAAGGCCGCCTGGCGCCGGCTCGTCTCGCGCTGGCACCCCGACCGCAACGCCAGCCAGGCGGCGGTCGACAAGATGCAGCGCATCAACCAGGCTTTCGAGCTGCTGCAGGCGGCGGCTGCAGCCGCGGCCGCGTCGCCCCCGGCGCCCGGCGCGTCGCCTGCCCCTTCGCCTGCCGCCGCCGAGCCACCGCCGCCGACCACCGGGCGGTCGGCCCCGCCCGTCAGCCGCCGCATCAAGCTCACGCTGGAAGAAGCGGCGCTGGGCTGTGTGCGCGTGCTGCGTGGCCAGCTCAGCCAGGGCTGTGAAGCCTGCGGCGGCCAGGGCCTGCGCTTTTCGGGCGCGGCCTGCGCCACCTGCCAGGGGGAAGGCCAGGTGCGCGAGCGCGCCTGGTACGGCTGGATGGCCACGCTGGTGCGCTGCCCCGACTGCAGCGGCGACGGGCGCGCCCGCCTGGCCTGCCAGCCGTGCGGCAGCACCGGCAAACTGCCGCCCCTGAAGTACGAGATCAAGGTGCGCATTCCGGCGGGCGTGCACGACGGCGACCTGCTGGGCGTGCCGCCCGCGCGTGACGGCAGCGGGCCCGAAGGCGGCCTGGACCTGCAGATCGAGCTGCAGCCGCACCCGCTGTTCACGCTGGACGCCGACGGCACCTTGCGCTGCACCATGCCGGTGGACGGCTTTCGCTGGCTGGGCAGTCGCCAGGTGGAAGTGCCCACGCTGGCCGGCTGCCAGCCGCTGGCGCTGCGCCATGGCGAGTGCGTGTACCGCCTGCCGGGCCAGGGCTTTCCCGCCACGCGCCGCGGATCGCGCGCCGACCTGGTGGTCACGGTGCAGCCGGTGTTCCCCGAGCCCTGGACCAACGACCAGCACATCCTGCTGGACCGCCTGATCGCCACCACCGCAGCGGCTGCCACCGGCCCGCTGGCCGATTGGCAGCAGCAGCTGCGCCGGCATGCCGGCGAGCGCGAGCCGCCCGCTTCGGCCGATGACCGCGAGCCGCCGCCGCCAAGCCCCCGTGCCCGGCGAAAGCGCAAGGCGGCGGCCTGACGACAAAACACAACAGCCCGCGGCGGTGAAGCGCGCGGGCTGCTGCAAGCCGGGGCCGGGCCCGCGAAGGGGCCGCGAAATCTGCCGTCAGAACGGAATGTCGTCGTCCATGTCGTCGAAGCCGGTGTTCGACTTCGGTGCGGGGGCCGGGCGCGGGGCCGGGGCGGCCGAGCGGGCCGGGCGCTCGCGCGGCTCGTCGCCGTACCCACCACCACCGCCGCCGCCGCCGCCCGCAGCGCCGCGGCTGCGGTAGCCGCCACCGCTGCTGCTGCCGCCGCCGTCTTCCTCACCGCCACCCATGCCTTCACGGCCGCCCAGCAGTTGCATCTGCTCGGCCACGATCTCGGTGGTGTAGTTGTCGCGGCCTTCCTTGTCCTGCCACTTGCGGGTCTTCAGGCGGCCTTCCACGTACACCGGGCGGCCCTTGCGCAGGTACTCGCCCGCGATCTCGGCCAGGCGGTCGCGAAACACCACGCGGTGCCACTCGGTTTCTTCCTGGAATTCGTTGGAATCACGGGCCTTCCAGCGGCGGGTGGTGGCCACGGTGATGTTGCAGATCGAGCCGCCGTCGGGGAACGAACGCATCTCGGGGTCGCGCCCGAGGTTGCCGATGATGATGACTTTGTTGACGGAGGCCATGGTCGCTCCTGTGCGTCGGGTCTTGGGGAAAAAGGGGTTCGGCCGCGGCGCGGGGGCCGGCCGGGAGCGGTCGATTGTGCCGCATGGGGGTGCGCCGGCGCGGGCGGGGGCGGGCGCGGCGCCTGCTAAGGTGCCGCCTATGCACGATGACGAGACCCCCGATTTCTGGCGCAACCTGAAGCGGGAGATCCGCGCCGGCCGCGCCTGGATCGACCGCGCCATCGTGCTGGCGGCGGCCGTGGCCACCGGTGCTTCGGTGGTCGGCGTCACCCTGCTGTGCGAAGCCGCCAGCCACCTGCATGAGCGCATGCGCAGCTCGGGCCCGCTGGGGCCGTGGCTGATGCTGCTGTGGACGCCGGTGATCACCGCCATCCTGGTGTGGCTCACGCGCCGTTTTGCACCCGGCGCCGCCGGCTCGGGCATTCCGCAGGTGATAGTGGCGCTGGACGACAGTCTGGCGCCCGAGCGCCGCCGCGCGCTGGTCTCGCTGCCGCTGGCCATCAAGAAGGCGGCGCTGCTGGGCGGCGCGATGCTGGCCGGGCTGTCGGCCGGCCGCGAAGGGCCGACGGTGCAGATCGGCGCGGGCGTGATGCTGTCGGTGCGGCGCTGGCTGTCGCCGGCCGCGCGCATCGATGGCCACGACCTGATGGTGGCGGGCGCGGCGGCCGGCATCGCCGCGGCCTTCAACACGCCGCTGGGTGGGGTGATGTTCGCGCTGGAGAAGCTCTCGCGCCGCCACCATGCGGCGCAGAGCGCGCTGGTCATCGTGTGCATCGTGCTGTCGGGCCTGGTGGCGGTGTCGGTGTTCGGCAACCTGACGTACTTCGGCCAGCTGCGGGTGCAGAGCCTGTCGCTGCAGTTGCTGCTGCCCGGCCTGGTGGTGGCGGTGGTGGCCGGCTTGCTGGGCGGCCTCTTTTCGCAGCTGCTGGTCAGCTCGCTGGCGCCGGGGCCGGGGCGCATCAAGCAGTGGCGCCAGCAGTACCCGGTGCGCTTTGGCGCCGCCTGCGCGCTGGGCGTGGCCGTCATCGGCCTGGTGTGCCAGGGCAGCACCTCGGGCGCCGGCTATGCGCCCACGCGCGCGATGCTGGAAGGCCAGACCGACGTGCCGGCGCTGTACACCCTGCTCAAGTTCATGGCCACATGGCTGTCGTCGTGGACGGGCGTGCCGGCCGGTGTGTTCGCGCCTTCGCTGGCGGTGGGCGCGGGCATCGGCCGCGACGTGGCCTGGCTGTTCGGCCTGCCGCCCGAGCACGCCATTCCGCTGATCGCGCTCGGCATGGTGGGCTTTCTGGCGGCGGCCACGCAGGGCCCGCTCACCGCCTTCATCCTGGTGATGGAGATGGTGTCGGGCCATGCCATGGTGCTGAGCCTGATGCTCACCGCTTTCGTCTCCAGCGGCATTTCGCGGCTGATCTGCGGGCCGATGTATGCCGAGCTGGCCAAGCTCATGCGGCCGCGGCCCGCTGCGTCGCCGACGCCGCCGCCCACCCCGCCGCAGGCCCAGGCGGAGCCCGTTCGTTAAGATGCCGGGCTTCCATGAACCGCCCTGACACCGCCGCCTCCTCGCCGATCGAAGTTCTCAACGAGGTATTCGGCTACACCGCGTTCCGCGGCATGCAGGGCGACATCGTCGAGCATGTGACGGCCGGCGGCGACGCGCTGGTGCTGATGCCCACCGGCGGCGGCAAGAGCCTGTGCTATCAGGTGCCGGCCATCGTGCGGCACCGCGGCGGCCATGGCGTGGCGGTGGTGGTGAGCCCGCTGATCGCCTTGATGCACGACCAGGTGGGTGCGCTGGAAGAAGCCGGCGTGCATGCGGCCTTCCTCAATTCCACGCTCAGCAGCGAAGAAGCGCAGAACGTGGAGCGCGAGCTGCGCAGCGGCCGCCTGGTGATGCTGTATGCCGCGCCCGAGCGGCTGCTGACGCCGCGCTTTCTGGCGATGCTGGATTCGCTCAACGAGCGCGGGCTGCTGAGCCTGTTCGCCATCGACGAAGCGCACTGCGTGAGCCAATGGGGCCACGACTTCCGGGCCGAGTACCTGGGCCTGTCGCAGCTGCACGAGCGCTTTCCGCAGGTGCCGCGGGTGGCGCTCACGGCCACGGCCGATGACATCACCCGCGCCGACATCGTGCAGCGGCTGGCGCTGGACGAAGCGCGCATCTTCGTGGCCAGCTTCGACCGGCCCAACATCCGCTACACCATCGTCGAGAAGGACAACCCGCGCGCGCAGCTGATGCGCTTCGTGCGCGACGAGCACGAAGGCGAATCGGGCATCGTGTACTGCGGCACCCGCAAGAAGGTGGAAGAAACCGCGGTGTGGCTGGCCGACGAAGGCATCACCGCGCTGCCCTACCACGCGGGCCTGGACGCCTCGGTGCGGCAGAAGCACCAGGACCGCTTTCTGCGCGAAGACGCCATCGTGATGGTGGCCACCATCGCCTTCGGCATGGGCATCGACAAGCCCGACGTGCGCTTCGTGGCCCACCTCGACCTGCCCAAGAACATCGAGAGCTACTACCAGGAAACCGGCCGCGCCGGCCGCGACGGCGAGCCGGCCGAAGCCTGGATGACCTACGGCCTGGCCGATGTGGTGAACCAGCGCCGCATGATCGACGAGAGCCCGGCCGGCGACGAGTTCAAGCAGGTGCAGCGCGGCAAGCTGGAGGCGCTGCTGGCGCTGGCCGAGTCGCACGACTGCCGGCGCGTGCGGCTGCTGTCGTACTTCGGCGAGCTGAGCAGCCCCTGCGGCAACTGCGACAACTGCCTGAACCCGCCCGACACCTGGGACGCGACCGAGGCGGCCCGCAAGGCGCTGAGCTGCATCTACCGCTTCTCGCAGCATGGTGGCGGCTTCGGGCCCACGCGCTTTGGCGCCGGCCAGCTGATCGACGTGCTGCGTGGCAAGCGCACCGACAAGGTGGTGCAGTACGGCCACGACCAGCTCAGCACCTTCGGCATCGGCGCCGACCTGAGCGATGCGCAATGGCGCGGCGTGCTGCGTCAGCTGGTGGCGCTGGGCCATGTGGCCACCGAGGGCGAATACAACACGCTGGGTCTGATGCCCAGCAGCCGGGCGGTGCTCAAGGGCGAGGTGCCCATCGTGCTGCGCATGCCGCGCGAGGCCACCCGGGGCGTGCGCAAGCGCGCGGTGCGCGGCGATGGCAAGGTGCCGGCCGCGGCGGCCGATCTGGATGCGGATGCCCAGCGGCGCTTTGCCTCGCTGAAGGCCTGGCGCGCCGAGGTGGCGCGCTCGCACAACCTGCCGGCCTACGTGGTGTTCCACGACGCCACGCTGGCCGAGATGGCCCGCCGCATGCCGGCCGACCTGGCCGAGCTGGGCGAGATCAGCGGCGTCGGCGCCCGCAAGCTGGAAGCCTACGGCGCCGAGATCCTGAACGTGCTGGGCCGCTGAGCGGCCGCCTTCAGCGCCGGGCGCCGGTGTCGCCGCCTTCGCTGGGCGGCAGCCACAGCTCGATGACACGCTGGCCGCCGTTGCGCAGGCTGGCCGGCAGCTCGCGCACCCAGACCTCGCCACCACGGCCGGGCGCCCACTGCGCGCGCACCTGCTGCGCCAGCCCTTGCGCGCACGGCAGGTCGGCGCGCTGGTGCACCACCAGCGTGGGCTGCGGCCAGGGCACCGGCCGCCGCTGCTGGCGCAGCGCGGCGCTGCGCGTCACGTTCTCGATCGGCGCCACCTGCAGGCTGGCGCCGCCGGCCTGCTGCAGCGCGGCCCGCAGGCCGACCGCGGCGCTGCGCGAGGCTTCGTCGTACACCTGCAGGTAAACACGCACCAGGCCTTCGCCGGCGGCGCTGCAGGTGGACTGCAGCGCGCTGGCGCTGTCGCCGGGCGCGGTGGCCGGGGCTGGGCTTGTGGGGCCACCGGCGGCTGGCGTGGGGGCCGGCCAGGGCTTGGCCGGCGCAGGCGCCGTGGTGGGATACGGCGCAGGCGGTGGGCTTGCGCCCATGGCCGGCGGCGCCCCGGGCACCTCAGCCGGCGGCGCCACGGCCACCGCGGTGGGCGGCGCGTCGCCACGCCAGCGGGCCTGCAGCAGAGCCACCAGCCCGGCGCCGGTGAGCATGCGGCCCGGCGGCAGCTCGAACGGGTGCCAGTAGCTCAAGGCATCGCGGCTGGGCAGCGTGGCCAGCGCGGTGCACAGGCCGTCCTGCGTCTGGCGCTGGGCGGCCACGCAAGCGTCGGTGGGGATGGCCGACAGCAGCCGGCACTGGTCGCGCGTGGCTTCCAGCAGCCGCTGCACCGCCACCCGGTCCAGGTCGCTGATCACCGGGTTCTGCACCAGGTCCTGCAGCAGCGTCACCTGCTGGCTCACGTGCACCGGCACCTTGGGGCAGGCCAGGTCCACCGCCGACAGCGCGCGCGACACCTCGGTGAACAGCGTGCGCACCTCGCTGCGCTGGGTGTTCTCGTTCTGGCGGATCTGGTCGCTCACCTGCCACAGCGACAGCAGCAGCGTGCCCGAGGCGCCCAGGCCCAGCGTGGTGCCGATGGCGCTGTTCTTGGCGGCGCGCCGCCAGGCCGGCTCGGGCTGCGGCGCCACCGGCGCGGGCAGGGCCTGGCCTGGCGGGCGCAGGCGGGCAGGGCTCTCCAGCGCATGCAGGGCGCGCTGGCGCCAGCCGGGCAGGCCTTCCAGCCATTCCACGTGCAGCGCGGCGCCGGCGTCTTCGCCCAGGCGGTGGTAGCTCTCCCACTGCGCCTCGTCGAAGTTCTGGTCGCCGGTGGATTCGTGCGGAAAGCGCGGGTGGCGCTGCGCATAGGCCAGCACGTCCACGTCCAGCGCGGCATGCAGGTTGGGCTTGATCACCAGCAGCGTGCCCTGGTGCTCCGGCATGTCGGCCGGGCAGCCGGCCGGCCGCAGGTAGCGGATGCGGCCCAGCAGCACGCCGCGCGACGACTGGCTGTCCGCCATGTCCTGCGGCGAGAGCACGGTCACGCCGGCTTCGTCCACGCCGAAGCGCTGCACCGCCTCTTCGTGGGGGTAGAACTCGATCTCGGCGCCGAAGTCGATGCGGGCCTTGCGCACCAGGTTCTCCAGGTCGGTGAACTCGTAGCGCGGGTCGCAGCTGGCGTCCACCAGCACGATGAAGTCGAGCTGCCGCCGCAGCAGCGCATACACGCCGGTGTTGTCGAAGTGCCCGCCGTCCGACAGGTACCACCAGGGCCGCGCCTGGCCGCGGTAGGTGGCCGTGGCTTCCGACCACAGCATCAGCGGCTTGGCGGCCAGCCGCCACAGCGCATCGCGCCAGCCGGGGCGCGGGCGCGCCGGGGGTGCCGGCTCACGCACCCAATGGCCCAGCCGCACGCCGATGAGAAAGAGCAGCAGCGCCCAGCCACGCGAGGTGTAGGCGCCCGCGCCTGGCGCCGCTGCCGCGCCCGAGATGGCCACCCACTTGCCCAGCGTGCCCACCTCGCTGGCGGTGGAAAAGCACACCCGCTCGCGCGGGCCGATCTCCACGCCGTCGGGCCGCACCGTCAGCAGCGTGCCCTTGCGGTCGGCGTTGAACAGGCCGCTGGCGTCGTCGCGGGTCTGGTTCAGGCAGGTGTTGATGAGGTGGATGGGCCCGCCGCGGCGCTCGGGCCGGTAGTCGCGCAGGTCGGCGTCGTCGCGTGACACCACTTGCGTGACGTCGGCCGCCGCCTCGCCCGCGGCCGGCTGCAGCACCGGCCGGTTGGGGTTGCCCACCGCCAGGTAGGCCCGCGTGAGCCGCGCGCGGTAAAAGCCGTGCAGCGACGACGCATTGGCCATCGCCTCGTTGTGGGCCGTGGTCAGCCACCACAGCGCACAGGCCGCCAGCAGGCCGCCGGCGCGCCAGGTGGGCGGCACCGCATCCAGCCAGCCCATGGGTGCGGGTGTGAACACCAGCCATTGCACCGTGCTGAACCAGAAGCACAGCACCACCGCCAGCACCCCCACGCCAGCGGCGTTGAGCAGCCGCGGCGTCCAGGTGCCCAGCGAGGCGCTGGCCTGCTGCACCAGCTGCTGCAGCGGCTGCGCCAGCGCGCGCAGCAGCAGCGCCGCAAAGCCGCCCAGGCCCACGCCGCCCCACAGCCAGTCGCGGTCGGCCAGCGCCAGCTTCAGCAGCCGCCAGCTCAGCAGGTCCAGCACACCCATGAACAGGCACAGCGCCGCCACGATCAGGGCGCTGCGCGTGAGCTCGGTGGTGCGGCGGCGCACGCGGGCGCTGGCCAGGCCGCGGCTGTCGGTGCTGCGGCCCAGCGCCACCCAGGTGCCGCCCACACCCGCCGCCACCGAGGTCACGGCCAGCAGCAGCATCGGCATGCCGACCAGGCCTTCGCTCAAAGGCCGCAGCAGCTGCAGCCGCCAGGCCAGCCACAACAGCGCAGCGGTGGCGGCCCACAGCACACCGGCCTGCACCCGCTCACGCACCGCCGCGGCCGCATCGCGGCGCGTCGGGTCGGGGCCTTCGCGGGCCACCCAGTAGCCGCAGGCCAGGCCGGGCAGGGTGGCGCACATCCAGGCCACCGCGGCCGGCAACCACAGGCTGCCCCAGGCCTGCCAGGTGGCGGGGTCCAGCGTGTCGGTGCTCAGCTGCCACAGGTGCGGCGCCACCACCAGCAGGCCGAACAGCAGCGCGGCCATCATCAGCTCGGCATGGATGGCGACGAAGGCGCGCAGGTAGGTGACGGCGGCCACGCCCACGTCGTGCGAGCCGGCGGGCGTGAGGTAGCGGCCATTGCGGCGCAGCCAGTCCAGCAGCGCGGAGCGGCGCTGCGCCAGCATCGCCTGCGCCGGCCCGACGCCCAGCGCCAGGATCAGCCGCCCCAGCATCGCGCCCACGTAGCCGCCGCCCGACACGGTGGACAGGTAATCGATGCGTGGCAGCAGCCCGCGCTGGGCCAGGCCCCGGATCAGGCCCAGGCCGTAGGTGGCGCTGCGCACGCCACCCCCCGACAGCGCCAGGCCCACCGTCGGCAATTCGGCCACGCGGCGGCCCGGGCCCAGGCCCGCACGCCGCCGGCGGCGCAGCAGCGCGGCCTGCTCGTCGCGCAGCCAGCGCGGCTGGCGGGCGGCCGCGGGGTGGGGGGTGTGGGGGGCGGACGGGTCCACGGCTTGCTGAAGGGGTCGGCCCACTCTAGGCCTGCGGCCCGGGGCCGACAAGCGCACTGCCCTGGGGCATTGGGGATGGCGCTGCGTGCGGTCCCATGCCCGGTGCCTGCACCTGAAATCGCCGAGCACTATGATGGCCGGTTGCCCTCGCCCCTTCGATGACTGCCGTCCCGCCGCCCCCCAAACCCGTTGAAGCGCCCGCCATCCGCGTGCGCGGTGCACGCACGCACAACCTGAAGAACATCGATCTCGACCTGCCCAAGCATGCGCTGGTCGTGATCACCGGGTTGTCGGGCTCGGGCAAGTCCAGCCTGGCCTTCGACACGCTGTACGCCGAGGGCCAGCGCCGCTACGTGGAGAGCCTGTCGGCCTATGCGCGGCAGTTCCTGCAGCTGATGGACAAGCCCGACGTGGATGTGATCGAGGGCCTGTCGCCCGCCATCAGCATCGAGCAGAAGGCCACCTCGCACAACCCGCGCTCCACCGTGGGCACGGTGACCGAGATCCACGACTACCTGCGCCTGCTGTACGCCCGCGCCGGCACGCCTTTCTGCCCTGACCACCACCTGCCGCTGGTGGCCACGCCCGTCAGCCAGATGGTGGACGCAGTGCTGGCGCTGCCCGAAGACACCAAGCTGATGGTGCTGGCCCCGGTGGCGCGCGACCGCAAGGGCGAGTTCGTCGAGCTGTTCGCCGACATGCAGGCCCAGGGCTATGTGCGCTTTCGGGTCGATGGGCAGGTGGTGGAGGCGGCCGAGCTGCCCAAGCTCAAGAAGGCCGAGAAGCACGACATCGACGTGGTGATCGACCGCGTGAAGATCCGGGCCGATGCGGTGGCCAGCGGCCTGCGGCAGCGGCTGGCCGAGAGCTTCGAGGCGGCGCTGCGCATCGCCGATGGCCGCGCGCTGGCGCTGGAGATGGACAACGACCGCTCGCACCTGTTCAGCAGCAAGTTCGCCTGCCCGGTGTGCAGCTACTCGCTGCCCGAGCTGGAGCCGCGGCTGTTCTCGTTCAACTCGCCGGTGGGCGCCTGCCCCAGCTGCGACGGTCTGGGCCAAGTCACGGTGTTCGACCCCGAGCGGGTGGTGGCCTTTCCGTCGCTCAGCCTGGCCAGTGGCGCCGTCAAGGGCTGGGACCGGCGCAATGCCTACACCTTCTCGCTGCTGGAAAGCGTGGCCAAGCACTATGGCTTCGACATCGACCTGCCGTTCGAATCACTGACCGCCGAGCAGCGTCAGGTGCTGCTGTACGGCTCGGGCACCGAGGAGATCAGCTTCAGCTACACGGCCGAGGCCACCAAGCCCGGAGGCCGCTCCCGCACGGTCAAGCGCTCGCACCCGTTCGAAGGCATCCTGCCCAACCTCGAGCGCCGCATGCGCGAGACCGATTCGGTGGCCGTGCGTGAAGACCTGGCCCGCTACCAGCACGCCCGCGCCTGCCCCGACTGCGGCGGCGCCCGCCTGCGGCGCGAGGCGCGCCACGTGCTGCTGCAAGGCGCCGACGGCGAGCGCGGCCGGCCCATCTACGAGGTGGAACACGCCACGCTGGCCGATTGCCAGGCCTACTTCGACGGCCTGCACCTGCTGGGCGCCAAGGCCGACATCGCCGACAAGGTGGTGCGCGAGATTCGCGCGCGGCTGCGCTTCCTCAACGACGTGGGCCTGAACTACCTCAGCCTGGACCGCAGCGCCGACACGCTGTCGGGCGGCGAGGCGCAGCGCATCCGGCTGGCCAGCCAGATCGGTAGCGGCCTGTCGGGCGTGATGTACGTGCTGGACGAGCCCAGCATCGGCCTGCACCAGCGCGACAACGAACGCCTCATCGGCACGCTGCAGCACCTGCGCGACCTGGGCAACAGCGTGCTGGTGGTCGAGCACGACGAAGACATGATCCGCGCCGCCGACTACGTGGTGGACATGGGCCCCGGCGCCGGCGTGCATGGCGGCCGGGTGATCTCGCAGGGCACGCCGGCCGAAGTGGCGGCCGACCCCGAATCGCTCACCGGCCAATACCTGGGCCGCGTGCTGCGCATCGAACGGCCGGCACCGCCGCTGTCGCCCGAAGGTCGGCCGCAGATGCGCATCGTCGATGCACGCGGCAACAACCTCAAGGGCGTGACGGTGGAGATCCCGGTGGGCCTGCTCACCTGCGTCACCGGCGTCTCGGGCTCGGGCAAGAGCACGCTGGTCAACGACACGCTGTACCTGGCCGTGGCCCGCAAGCTCTACGGCAGCCATGCCGAGCCGGCGCCGCACGGCGAGATCGAAGGTCTGGACGCCTTCGACAAGGTGATCAACGTCGACCAGAGCCCGATCGGCCGCACGCCGCGCAGCAACCCCGCCACCTACACGGGCCTGTTCACGCCCATCCGCGAGATGTTCGCCGAGGTGCCTGCCGCGCGTGAGCGGGGCTATGGCCCGGGCCGCTTCAGCTTCAACGTGGCCGGTGGCCGCTGCGAGGCCTGCCAGGGCGACGGCGTGCTGAAGGTGGAGATGCACTTCCTGCCCGACGTGTACGTGCCCTGCGACGTGTGCCACGGCGCGCGCTACAACCGCGAGACGCTGGAGGTGCTCTACAAGGGCAAGAACATCACCCAGGTGCTGGACATGACGGTGGAGGACGCCACGCCGTTCTTCAGCGCGGTGCCGGCCATCGCGCGCAAGCTGCAGACGCTGCTGGACGTGGGCCTGGGCTACATCAAACTGGGGCAGAGCGCGACCACGCTGTCGGGCGGCGAGGCGCAGCGGGTGAAGCTGGCACTGGAGCTGAGCAAGCGCGACACCGGCCGCACGCTCTACATCCTCGACGAACCCACCACCGGCCTGCACTTCCACGACATCCGGCTGCTGCTGCAGGTGCTGCACCAGCTGCGCGATGCGGGCAACACCATCGTGGTCATCGAGCACAACCTCGACGTCATCAAGACGGCCGACTGGGTGATCGACATGGGCCCCGAAGGCGGGGCCGGCGGCGGCACCCTGGTGGTGGCCGGCACGCCGGAGACGGTGGCCGCCCATCCCGGCAGCCACACCGGGCGCTTCCTGGCGACGCTGCTCAAGGAATAAGCCCCCGCGGCAACCGGTGCGGCGGGGGCTTGGTGTGCATGTGGCCCGCCGGCGCGGGCGGGTGGGCCGTCAGCCGCGGCGGCCGTCGCGCACCGGCTGGGCCACCAGGCGGCGCTGCCGCATCCAGGCCAGCACGGCGATGCCGCCCAGCATCAGCGCCCAGGTGGCGGGCTCGGGCACCGGCGGCGGCACCACCGGCACCGGCGGCAGGCTGCCCGAAGGCAGCACCGGCGCCGAAGGAATCGAGATCGGGCCGCCCAGCACCGGCTGGCCGCCATTGCCACCGTTGCCGATGATGGGGCCGGCCAGGATCGGCGCTGCGGTGGGCACCACGGCCAGGCCGGTGGCGGGCGTGCCGGCGCCGGTGGGCGGCAGGCTTTCCAGGGTGTCGGGCGCGGCGGCGACGGCCGGGTTGCCGGCGGCCGGCGGATCGAAGGTCAGCTCGCCAGGGCCGGCGGCAGCGGCGCCGCCCGGGCCGCCTGCGCGGCTGATGCGGCTGACGTTGCGGCACACGGTGGGCACCAGGATGCATTCGCCGCTTTCGCAGTACACCAGGCCACGCTCTTCGGCGTCGGCCGACCACTTGTTGCGGGTGACGGTGTTGCAGATGCCGCCGTTGCCGAAGTGCATGTCGCGGATGGCGGACTGGTAGACGTCCTTGCCGACGATGCTGTCGCGTCGGATCGAGACCATCTCGTCGTACTGGCGCGCGGCCATGCGCTTTTTCAGGCGCTCGCGCGCCGCGGGCGAGATGTCGGTATAGCGGTCGATGGCCGAGGGCAGGTCGCCCATGTACGGGTTGTGGCCCGGGTTGTCCCAG
>NZ_CAXFDV010000014.1:0-3920 GCF_964001545.1 uncultured Aquincola sp. | reverse complement strand
CGAGCTGCGCCACCTGGAAGCCGGGCTGGAAACCATCCGCCAGGCCCACTACGCCGCCAGCGACAACCTGCACACCGCGCAGGGCGCGCTGGCCGAGGCCTCGCTGGAAGTCAGCCGCCTGGAAGAGCGCATCCGTTACGTGGTCGAGGGCCGCAACCGCGCCCAACAGCGCCTGGCCGAGCTGCAGACGCAGATCACGCAATGGGCCGACCGCGGCGCCCAGGCCGAGGCCGAGCTGGAAACCATCGCCGAGCAGATCGCCGCCGCCGACGAACAGGCCGAGGTGCTGGCTGCCCAGGCCGAAGAACAGGCCGGCAGCCTGCCCACGCTGGAAGACGCCGTGCGTGCGGCCCAGGCCCGCGCCAATGAGCAGCGCGGCCAGGTGACGCAGGTGCAGCAGCAGATCCAGCTGCTGGCCGCCGACAGCCGCAACATTGAAGAACAGACGCGCGCGCTGCGCAGTCGGCGCGAGCGCCTGGCCGCCGAGCGCCAGGGCCTGGCCGCGCCCGATGCCGGCCGGCTGGAAGAGCTGCGCGCGCAAAGCGAAGACGCGGCCGAGGCCCAGGCCATCGCCGACGAACGCCTGCATGAACTCACCGAGCAGGTGCCGCAGCTCGACGAGCAGCGCCGCGGCCAGCAGGCCGTGGTCAACCGCGAAACCGCCCGCCAGTCGGAGCTGTCGGCCCGGCTGGAGGCGCTGCGCACGCTGCAGGCCAAGGTGCAGACCGAAGGCAAGCTCAAGCCCTGGCTGGCCAAGCACGGGCTCGATGGCCTGCCCGGGCTGTGGACGCAGGTGCACATCGACACCGGCTGGGAAACCGCGCTGGAATCGGTGCTGCGCGAGCGCCTGAATGCGCTGGAAGTCGGCCGGGTGGACACCGTCAAGGCCTTTGCCGCCGACGCGCCGCCGGCCAAGCTGGCCTTCTTCACCAAGCCCACGGCCACCGCGCCCGACACCCACCAGACGCTGCCGCGCCTGTCGCAGCTGCTGCGGCTGCAGGACAGCGGCCTGAAGGCGCTGATGACCGACTGGCTGGAAGGCGTGTACACCGCCGACTCGCTGGACGCCGCGCTGGCCGCGCGCAGCCAGCTCACCCACGGCGAGATCATCGTCACCCGCGAAGGCCATGCGGTTTCGCAGTTCGCGGTGGCCTTCTACGCGCCCGACTCCGAGCAGGCCGGCATGCTGGCCCGCGCGCAGGAGATCGAGAACCTGGAGCGTGAACTGCGCGCCCAGGCCCTGATCACCGAAGAGAGCAAGACCGCCGCGGTGCGGGCCGAGGCCGCTTATGCCGAAGCTGCCAGCCGCCTGGCCACGGTGCGCCGCGAAGCCGCCGAGGCGCAGACACGCGCCCACCAGCTGCAAGTCGAGTTGATGCGCCTGCAGCAGCAGAGCGAAGCCGCCCAGTCGCGCCGCAGCCAGCTGCAGGACGAGCTGGCCGAGATCGACGGCCAGATGGAAGAGCTGGCCGAGCGTCGCGTGACCGGCGAAGCCCGCTTCGAGGAGCTGGACCTGCAGCTGGCCAACACGCAGGAGCGCCATGCCGAGCTGGAAGAAGCGGTGATCACCGCCGAGCGCCAGCTGGCCGGCGCCCGCGAGCAGCTGCGCACGCTGGAGCGCCAGGCGCAGGAGGCGCAGTTCTCCGCCCGCTCGCTGGCCGCGCGCCGCGGCGAGCTGCAGCGCGCCATCGAAACCGCCAGCCAGCAGGCCGCCGCCAGCCAGCAGACGGCCGAGCAGCTGCAGCAGGAGCTGGCCAGCTTCGACGATGCCGCCGCGCAGGCCGGCCTGCAGGATGCACTGGCCGTGCGGGTGGAGCGCGAAAAGGCCCTGGCCGCGCAGCGCAGCGAATACGACGAGTTGTCCATACAACTTCGCCGCTCCGACGAACAGCGCCTGACGCTGGAGCGCAGCCTGGAGCCCCTGCGCGAGAGCATCGGCAAGCTGCAGCTGGAGCAGCAGGCCGCCTCGCTGGGCGGCGCGCAGTACATGGAGCAGCTCACCGCCGCCGCGGTGGACCTGGCGCAACTGGCCGCCGGCATCGAGGCCGACGGCGTGCGCCTGCACGGCCTGCAGACCGAGATCGACCGCATCAACCGCGACATCGCGGCGCTGGGCGCGGTGAACCTGGCCGCGCTGGACGAACTGGCCAGCGCGCGTGAGCGCAAGGGCTTTCTCGATGCGCAGAACGCCGACCTGCTGGAAGCCATCGGCACGCTGGAAGGCGCGATCCACAAGATCGACCTGGAAACCCGCGACCTGCTGGGCACCACCTTCAACCAGGTCAACGAGGGCTTCGGCCGCATGTTCCCGAGCCTCTTCGGTGGCGGCAATGCGCGGCTGGTGATGACCGGCGACGAGATCCTGGACGCCGGCGTGCAGGTGATGGCGCAGCCGCCGGGCAAGAAGAACAGCACCATCCACCTGCTGTCGGGCGGCGAGAAGGCGCTCACCGCCATCGCGCTGGTGTTTGCCATCTTCCAGCTCAACCCCGCGCCCTTCTGCCTGCTGGACGAAGTGGATGCGCCGCTGGACGACGCCAACACCGAGCGCTACGCCAAGCTGGTGACGCAGATGAGCGAGGGCACGCAGTTCCTCTTCATCAGCCACAACAAGATCGCGATGGAGATGGCGCGGCAGCTGATCGGCGTGACCATGCAGGAGCAGGGCGTGTCCCGCATCGTGGCGGTGGACATGGAAACCGCGGTCGGCATGGTCGAGGCCGGCTGATTCGCTTGAGGACGACGAGACGATGACCCTGACGATGGCTTTGACGATCGTGGCCGTGCTGGTGGTGCTGGCCCTGGTGGCCCACAGCATCTGGACGGCCCGCAACGCCGGCCCCCGACGCGCCGATGGCGAACTGCCCAGCCACCCGCGTGTGGAACCCGGCCTGGAAGGCGCCGCCGCCGCGCCGGAGGCGAGCGAACCGGTGGCCGAGCCCGACCACCCCGGCGAGGTGCTGCCCGAGCTGCGCGTGCCGCCGGTGGGTGGCCGCCGCCTGGCCCGCATCGACCCGCTGATCGACGCCATCGTGCCGCTGACGCTGGAGTCGCCGGTCAGCGGCGACATGGTGCTGGCCCACCTGCCGCCTTCACGGCGCGCCGGCACCAAGCCCTTCCACATCGAAGGCCTGAACGTCGAGACCGGCGACTGGGAAGCGCCGGCCGCCGGCCGCCGCTACAACGAGCTGCAGGCTGGTGTGCAGCTGGCCAACCGCAGCGGCGCGCTCAACGAGATCGAGTACTCCGAGTTCGTGCAGAAGGTGCAGGCCTTTGCCGAGGCGGTGGGCGCGATGCCCGACTTCCCGGACATGCTGGAAGTGGCCGCCCGCGCCCGCGAGCTGGACAACTTCGCCAGCCCGCACGATGCGCAACTGAGCATGGTGCTGCGCGCCAACAGCGCCGCCTGGTCGGTGGGCTTCATCCAGCAAAGTGCGGCGCGCCAGGGCTTTGTGCCCGGCAGCCTGCCGGGCCGGCTGGTGCTGCCGTCGCCTGACGCGGGCGCGCCGCCGGTGCTGGTGCTGGGCTTCGACCCCCAGGCCGCGCTGGCCGACGATCCGGCGGCTGCCGCGCTGCGCGACATCACGCTCAGCCTGGACGTGCCGCAGACGCCCGAGGCGGCCGAGCCCTTCACCGCCTGGCAGGAAGTGGCCCGCGCGCTGGCCACCAGCATGGACGGCACCCTGGTCGACGACCGCGGCTGGCCGATCACGCTGCAGCACTTCACCGGCATCGCCAACGACCTGAAAACCCTCTACGCCCAGCTGGCCGAGCGCGACCTCACCGCCGGCTCGGCGGCGGCGCGGCGGTTGTTCAGCTGAACCCGGAGCCAGGCCATGCGCACCTTGACGGCCAACGAAGCCAAAACCCGGTTCGGTGAGTTCATCGGCCTGGCGCAGCGCGAGCCAGTGCGTGTGATG
>NZ_CAXFDV010000013.1:0-3705 GCF_964001545.1 uncultured Aquincola sp. | reverse complement strand
GCCGGCCGCTTACACCAGCGCGTGGATGGATGAAGCGGGCCGGCTGTTCATCGACACCGACCTGGGCTTGGGGCTGCTGCACAGCCTGGACGTGGAGGCCGCCGCCAGCCTGGTGGACAACGGCACGTGGTCGGTGAACGAGCTGCCGTATGCGCAGATGCCGGCGCGGTTCGGCTTTGTGCCGAACCCGCGACCGGCGGTGGCCTGATCAGGCGGCCAGGCGCTTTTCCAGGCGCTGCTTGGTCTCGGTCAGCTCGGCCGGCAGGTGGTAGGCCAGCTTGTCGAACAGCTCGGTGTGCAGCGCCAGCTCCTGCTGCCAGGCGGTGGCGTCGATGCCGATCACGCTCTGGAACTGCGCCTGCGAGAAGGCCAGGCCGTTCCAGCTCAGGTCTTCGTAGCGCGGGCTGATGCCGAACACATGCTCTTCGCCCTGGGCCTGGCCGTCCACGCGCTCCAGGATCCACTTCAGCACGCGCATGTTCTCGCCGTAGCCGGGCCAGACGAACTTGCCGTCGGCGCCCTTGCGGAACCAGTTGACGCAGAAGATGCCCGGCAGCTTGGCGCCGGAGCCCTGCAGCTTGGCGCCCAGGTCCAGCCAGTGGCGGAAGTAGTCGCTCATGTTGTAGCCCATGAACGGCAGCATCGCGAACGGGTCGCGGCGCACCACGCCCTGCTGGCCGGCGGCCGCAGCGGTGGTTTCCGAGCCCATGGTGGCGGCCATGTACACGCCGTCGACCCAGTTGCGTGCTTCGGTCACCAGCGGCACGGTGGTGGAGCGGCGGCCACCGAAGATGAAGGCGTCGATCGCCACGCCGGCCGGGTTGTCCCACTCGGGGTCGAGCACCGGGTTGTTGGTGGCGGCCACGGTGAAGCGGGCGTTGGGGTGCGCGGCCGGCCGCAGCTTGCCGTCGGCCTGCTTGGCGCTCTGCGGCGTCCAGTCCTTGCCTTGCCAATCCACCAGGTGCGCGGGCGGCGTGTCGGTCATGCCTTCCCACCACACGTCGCCGTCGTCGGTCAGCGCCACGTTCGTGAAGATGACGTCGCGCCGGAGCGAAGCCATGCAGTTCGGGTTGGTCAGGTCGTTGGTGCCCGGTGCCACGCCGAAGTAGCCGGCCTCCGGGTTGATGGCGTACAGGCGGCCGTCGGCACCCGGCTTGATCCAGGCGATGTCGTCGCCAATGGTGGTGACCTTCCAGCCTTCGAAGCCGGCCGGCGGAATCAGCATCGCGAAGTTGGTCTTGCCGCAGGCGCTGGGGAAGGCAGCGGCCACATGGCGCTTGACGCCTTGCGGATTGGTGACGCCCAGCACCAGCATGTGCTCGGCCAGCCAGCCTTCGTCGCGGCCCATGGTGCTGGCGATGCGCAGCGCAAAGCACTTCTTGCCCAGCAGCGCATTGCCGCCGTAGCCCGAGCCGTAGCTCCAGATCTCGCGCGTCTCGGGGTAGTGCACGATGTACTTGGTGGCGTTGCAGGGCCAGGACACGTCCTTCTGGCCCGGCTCCAGCGGGGCGCCCACGGTGTGCACGCAGGGCACGTATTCGCCGTCGCTGCCCAGCACGTCCAGCACCGCGCGGCCCATGCGGGTCATCAGGCGCATGTTCACGGCCACGTAGGGGCTGTCGCTCAGCTCGACGCCGATGTGGGCGATGGGCGAGCCCAGCGGGCCCATCGAGAACGGCACCACGTACAGCGTGCGCCCCTTCATCGCGCCCTTGAACAGCGCGTTGTCGCCGGTTTGCAGCAGCGCGCGCATCTCGGCCGGGTCGGTCCAGTTGTTGGTGGGGCCGGCGTCTTCCTTCTTCTGGCTGCAGATGAAGGTGCGGTCTTCCACGCGGGCCACGTCGCCCGGGTCGCTCCAGGCCAGGTAGCTGTTGGGGCGCAGCTCGGGGTTGAGCTTGCGGAAGGTGCCGGCAGCCACGAGCTGCGCGCACAGGCGGTCATACTCTTCTTCCGAGCCGTCGCACCAATAGACGTCGGCGGCCTGCGTGAGGGCGGCAATGTCGGCCACCCAACTGACCAGGCGGTCGTGCTTGACCCAGGCGGGTACGTTGAGGCGCAGGCCTCCCATCACGGGACTGTTCATGGCTACTCCAATCGTCGATTGCAAAAACGGGATGTGGCCAGCCTCGGGGCAACCGGTGGGACGCTCGGGGCTCGCCGCATGCCGCGGCGTGAAAGTGGACGCCAGATGAAAAGAGCCGCGCTGGCGGCCCGAAGTTTCATCGAGGTACAGCGGATCGCGCTGCTGCCTCCCTAGGCATTTCAATTCGAGTGTAATCCCGCCGTAACCACCCACCTGCGGGAGGTTATGCACAACTGTCATAGAGATATGCAACCGTCTGGAACCGTCGAAGCCGTCAATGTCGGGCGTGCGCAGCCCCTGCTGGTGGGCGGCCGACCCGTGGCCAGCGGCTTCCTCAAAACGCCGCAAACGGGCCCGGTGCAAGTGCGCAGCGCCGGCCTGGAAGGCGACGAGCAGGCCGACATGACGGTGCACGGCGGCATCGCCAAGGCGGTGTATGCGTACCCGGCCGAGCACTATCCGTTCTGGCAGACGGTGCAGGCGCAGGCCCGCGTGGGCCTCTGGAACGAGGCGCCGCCGCCGGGCCTGTTGGGCGAAAACCTGACGCTGCGTGGCCTGCTGGAGTCGCAGGCATGGATCGGCGACCGGCTGGAACTGCCGGGCTGCGCCCTGGTGGTGAGCGAGCCGCGCTTTCCGTGCTCCAAGCTGAATGCGGCGCTGGGTTTCAGCCAGGCCGGCAAGATGATGTGGCAGTCGGGCTTTTGCGGCTTTTACCTGGCGGTGCACCGGCCGGGGCAGATTGCCGCGGGCGATGCCTTCAGCGTGCTGCCCGGCCCGCGCGAGGTGTCGATCAGCGAGCTGTTCCGCGCCCGCCGTCCGGCCCAACCGCGTTAGGCCACCGCGTCAGGCCCCCACACCGGCCAGCCGCTGCTGCCGCCGCCGGAACATCGGCCCGGTGAGCAGCAGCACCGCCACGTAGCGCACCACGTGGAAGGCGGTGACCACCGGCACGCCCAGCTGCAGCACCTTGGCGGTGATGCACATCTCGGCGATGCCGCCGGGCGAGGTGCCCAGCAGCACGGTGGCCCAGTGCAGCTCGATCAGCCGCGCCAGCAGCCAGGCGAAGGCGCCTGAGGCGGCAATCATCGCCAGGGTGCCGGTGGCCACTGCGGCCAGCCAGCGCGGCGCGGTGTGGATGAAGCTGCGGTTGAAACGCGTGCCCAGCGCCACGCCGATGGACAGCTGGCCGGCATGGCTGAGCCAGCCGGGCAGCGCCGACAGCTCCACGCCCGCACCGCTGAGCGCCGCCGCGACCGCCAGCGAACCCAGCACCCACGGATTGGGCACGCCCAGCCGCCATACCAGCAGGCTGCCGGCGGCGGTGGCAGCCGCCAGCAGCGCCAGGCCCGCCGGGTCGACCGCGCGCACCGCCAGCGGTGTCGCGTCCAGCCCATGCAGCCCGGCGGCCTGGTAGCCGAAGGGGATGACCAGCACCACCAGCAGCACGCGCAGCGAATGGGCGGCGGCCACCAGATCCACCCGGCCGCCGTGCCGCTCTGCCAGCACCGCCATTTCCGAGGCACCGCCGATGGCCGCCGCAAAGTGCGCGGTGGCCGCGTCCACGCCCGGCAGCGCGCGGCGCAGCCAGGCGGCGAACAGACCGCCGATCAACAGCGCCCAGG
>NZ_CAXFDV010000012.1:0-2903 GCF_964001545.1 uncultured Aquincola sp. | reverse complement strand
CGTGCTCACCAAGGTGGCCACCAAGAAAACGGCCGGCGTGCTGGGCGACGACCTGGCGCTCAATGCGCAGCAGGTCACCGGCGTCACCGCCGACCGCGAACTGCCGGTGGTGTGGGCGGTGGCCAAGGGCTCGCTGCTCAACAAGGCCATCCTGGTGCCGGCGGCGCTGCTGATCAGCGCCTTCGCGCCCTGGGCGGTGACGCCGCTGCTGATGCTGGGCGGCGCCTTCCTGTGCTTTGAGGGCGTGGAAAAGCTGGCGCACAAGCTGCTGCATGCCAAGGCCGATGACGAGGCGGCACGCGCCCAGCGGCAGCAGGCCTTGGCCGACCCGAAGATCGACCCGGTGGCCTTCGAGAAGGACAAGGTCAAGGGTGCGGTGCGCACCGACTTCATCCTCTCGGCCGAGATCATCGCCATCACGCTGGGCACGGTGGCCGATGCGCCCTTCACCACGCAGGTGGTGGTGCTGGTGGGCATCGCGCTGCTGATGACGGCGGGCGTGTACGGCCTGGTGGCCGGCATCGTGAAGCTGGACGACGCCGGCTTGGCCCTCAGCCGCAGCGCCAGCAGCGGGCTGCGCAGCCTGGGCCGCGGCATCCTGGCGGCCGCGCCCTGGTTGATGAAGTTCCTCAGCGTGGCCGGCACGGCAGCCATGTTCCTGGTGGGCGGCGGCATCCTGGTGCATGGCGTGCCGGCCGTGGCGCATACCATCGAGGGCTTTGCCGAACCCCTGGGCGGCCTGGCCGGCTGGCTGGTCAGCAACCTGGCCAACATGGCCGTGGGTGCCGTGGCCGGCGCGATCATCCTGGCCGTGGTCACGCTGGTGCAGCGCCTGCGGGGCGCCACGCCCGCCCAGGCGCATTGACCCGACCGACGTGACTCCCCGATTGCTGTTGGCCCCGATGGAGGGCCTGCTGGACTATGCGCTGCGCGATGCGCTCACGGCCGTGGGCGGCATCGACCGCTGCGTGTCCGAGTTCATCCGCGTCACCGGCACGCTGCTGCCCGAAAAGGCCTTCGTGCGGGTGATGCCCGAGTTGAAGAACGGCGGCCGCACCCGCGCCGGCACGCCGGTGCGGGCGCAGCTGCTGGGCAGCGACCCGGCCTGTCTGGCCGACAACGCGGCGCGCCTGGCCTCGCTGGGGCCGGCGGGCATCGACCTCAATTTCGGCTGTCCGGCCAAGGTGGTCAACCGCCATGGCGGCGGCGCCGCGCTGCTGGTCGACCCGCCGCTGGTGGGCCGCATCGTGGAAGCGGTGCGCCGCGCGGTGCCGGCCGAGGTGCCGGTGTCGGCCAAGATGCGGCTGGGCTTCGACGACGATGCGCTGGCGCTGGATTGCGCCCAGGCCATCGAGGCCGGCGGCGCCGAAGAACTGGTGGTGCACGGCCGCACCAAGGCCCAGGGCTACCGGCCGCCGGCCTATTGGGCGCGCATCGCCGACATCCGCCAGGCGGTGAAGCTGCCGGTGGTGGCCAATGGCGAGATTTGGACCGTGGCTGATGCACAGCGCTGCCTGGCCGAATCGGGCTGCGATGCCTTGATGCTGGGCCGCGGCATGGTGGCCGACCCCGGCCTGGCGCTCGCCATCCGCGGCGCGACCGAGCCGGTGGCCTGGTCGGCGCTGATGCCGCGCATCGCCGACTTCTGGCAGATCGTGGGCACCCGGGTGGAGGCGCGGCACCGGGCCGGGCGGCTCAAGCAGTGGCTGAACTTCCTGCGGCGGGTGCATCCGGCGGCCGAAGAGGCCTACCAGTCGGTGCGCACGCTCACCGATCCGGCCGAGGTGGCGCGGGTGCTGTTCATCCCCGCTGCGGCGCCGGAGCGCGCGCCTTGCGCTGACGCCGTGTAGGCCAACTTGCTACGCGCAGTCTGGCGGCACGCCGACAGGCTGCCGCGGCGGCACGACATGGCCGCGCCTTCGGCAGGCGCCTAGTCTTGCCGATAAGCCAGTCAGCCATCCATTCCTACCTGGGAGCACGCCATGGCCAGCATCACCTCCGCCGCCGAAGCTTCTTACGAACTGCGCTTCGAATCGCTGTTCCACTCGGGCCGCGCACTCACCTTTCCGTGCGACGAGCGCGGCCAGGTGAACCTGGACTCGATGAGCGAACGGGCCCGCGACAACTACCTGTATGCCCGCGCCGTGGTGGGCCGTGAGTTCTGCCCGCCGGCCGTTTGCCTCAGCGACCGGCTGCACTGACGAGCCCCCAAGCTCGCTGGCGCTCGCTACCCCCCGAGGTGGCCGCTCAGGTCCTTGGGGGGGCCCGGCGGACCTGAGTCACTTCTGCTGCGCCACCTGCAGCAGCTGCGCCACCACCGCCACAGCGATCAGCTCCGGCTCCTTGCCGGTGATGCCTTCGATGCCGATCGGGCAGTGCATGCGGGCCAGCGTGTCGGGCGCGATGCCCTTGGCTTCGAGCCGATGTGTGAAGCGGGCCCGCTTGGTGGCTGAGCCGATCAGCCCGAAGAAGCCGAAGTCGCCTCGCTTCAAGATGGCTTCGGTCAGGCGCAGGTCCAGGTCGTGGCTGTGCGTCAGCACCAGGTAAAACGCCCCGGGTGGCGCCAGCGCCACCTCACCTTCCACGCCATCCACTGCCACCGCGCGGATGTGGTCGGGCGCCGGGGTGAACACATCGGCCGGCGGAAACTGGTCTTCGCGTTCGTCGATCCAGTCCACCCGGCAGTCCAGCGTGGCCAGCAGCCGCACGATGGCCTGGCCCACATGGCCGGCGCCGTACAGCTGCAGGTGAAACATCGGCTCGGGCTCGGGCCAGGCGGCCAGCACCGCATCGTCCAGCCAGTCGAAGCCCAGCGTCACCGCACCGCCGCAGCACTGGCCCAGCGCCGGCCCCAGCGGGTAATGGCGCTGAAAGGGCGCCCGGCCTTCGGCCAGCATCTCGCG
>NZ_CAXFDV010000011.1:0-8646 GCF_964001545.1 uncultured Aquincola sp. | reverse complement strand
GGACTGGCTGACGAAGCTGCGGTCGATCTTGACCACGTCCACCGGCAGCTGGTGCAGGCTGGCCAGCGACGAATAGCCGGTGCCGAAGTCGTCCAGCGCCAGGCTCAGGCCCAGCGCCTTCAGCTCATGCAGCCGGGCCTGGATGCGGTCGTCCTGCGCGGCCAGGCTTTCGGTCACTTCCAGCTGCAGCTGCTGCGGCGGCAGGCCGCTGCGCTGCAGCGCGGCCGCCACCTGGGCGGCGATGTCGCCTTCGAACAGCTGCGCGCGTGAGAGGTTGACCGACAGCAGCCGCGGCGCCTGCGCGCCCAGCTCGCCGCCCCACTGCACGAACTGACGGCAGGCTTCTGTCAGCACGTATTCGCCCAGCCGGCCGATGAGGCCGGTTTCCTCCGCGATCTCGATGAACTCGATCGGCGGCACGATGCCGCGTTCCGGGTGGCGCCAGCGCACCAGCGCTTCGGCGCCCACGGCCAGGCCGCTGCCCAGGTCGACGATGGGCTGGTACACCACGAACAGCTGGCCTTCGGTGATGGCGCGCCGCAGCTCGCCTTCGATGCTGCCGCGGCGCCAGGCCTGTTCCTTCATCAGCGGCTCGAACACGCAGTAGCGCGCGCCATGGGCCCGCTTGGCCTCGCGCATGGCCAGGCTGGCGTCCTGCAGCACCGAATCGGCGGTGGCGCCGGGCTCGGGGCTCACCACCACGCCCATGCTCACCGTCAGGTGCACCGGCCGGTCGCCCAGCATGTAGGGCTTGCACAGCACCTCGGTCAGCCGCTGGGCCACGGTGCGGGCGTCGTCGCCCACGCGCAGGCCGTCCAGCACCACCACGAATTCATCGCCGCCCAGGCGCGCGGCGGTCTGCAGCGGGCCGCTGGCGCGGGCCACCGAATCGCCCTGGCGCACCGTGCCGTTCAGGCGCGCGGCCATCACACGCAGCAGCTCGTCACCGGCGGCGGTGCCCAGCGTCAGGTTGATGCGCTCGAAGCGGTCGCAGTTGATGAACAGCACCGCGAACTGCCGCGTGTCGTCGGCCGCGCTGCGGCCGAGCGCCGCCTCGATGCGTTCCAGCGCCGCGGTGCGGTTGGGCAGCGTGGTCAGGCTGTCGATGCGGTTGGCATCGCGCAGCTGCTTGTCCAGCCGCTGCTGCTCCTGCAGCACCATCAGCGAGACGTCGGTCAGGCTGGCCATCAGCGTGCCGGCGTCCAGCCGCAGCAGCCGCAGCGACAGCGTCTGCCCCGGGCCGGCCGAGGGTGGCAGGTTCAGGCGCAGGCCTTCGCACACCACGCTGCCGGGCGGCAGCGCGCGCATGGCCGCACGGGCCGGGGCCCGCAGCGGCGGCGCCAGGTCCTGCAGCACGTCGAACAGGTTGGTCAGGTCGCCCGCCGGCGCCAGCGGCATCAGCAGCTGGGCGGCCATCGGGTTGATCATCGTGATCTCGCCGTCCAGCGTGGTCTGCACCAGGCCGATGGGCACCTGGTACAGGAACTGGATCAGCGACTCGTACGCGGTGGGCGTGTGCTCGGACATGCGGCCTGCCTCGGACATCCCGTGCTCACACCGCCTGCCGCGGCGCCGTGGCGCCCTGCAGGCTGGCATCCCAGCGCACCACGCGGTTGCGACCGCTGTGCTTGGCGGCGTACATGGCCACGTCGGCCCGCTTGACCAGCGTGTCCACGTCGGTGATGCCGGGCTCCATCGCGGCCACGCCGGCACTGATGGTGTAGCGGATCAGGCTGCCTTCCACCTCCACCGCATGGCTGGCCAGCTCGCGGCACACGCGGCGGGCCAGGCCTTCGGCGGCATCGGCATTGGCGCCGGGCAGCAGCACCACGAATTCCTCGCCGCCCAGCCGGGCCACCAGGTCCATCTCGCGGAAGGCGGCCTTCAGCCCGGCGGCCAGGTGGCGCAGCACCGCATCGCCCACCGCATGGCCGTGTGCGTCGTTGATGCGCTTGAAGTGGTCGGCGTCGATCAGCACCAGCGACAGCGAGCGCGGCGCCCGCAGCCAGTGCTGCAGCTCGGCCTCGGCCGCGTCGTAGAACGCGCGGCGGTTGGCCACGCCGGTCAGGTGGTCGCTCATCACCGAGCGGCGCAGCGCCTCGGTCGATTCGCGCTGGTCCGACACGTCGCGGATGATCAGCGTATAGCCCCGCTCGCTGCTGCCCTGCGGCTCGGGTCCGTGCAGCGGCGCCAGCAGGCAGCTGCCCCAGTAGCGGCTGCCGTCGGCATGCTGGCGCCAGCCTTCGTCCAGGCTCCAGCCGGTGCGTCGGGCGTCGTCCAGCCGGTCGGCCAGGCGCTCGGGGCTCATGCTGCCTTCGGGGTAGAAGAGGGCGCAGCTGCGCTGCAGCACGCTGTCGCGGTCATGGCCGGTCAGGCGCTGCACGCCGGGGTTCCAGCTCTGTACGCGGCCCTGGGCGTCCAGCGTCATCAGCGTGTAGTCGGTCAGGCCGGTGGCCAGGGTGTGGATCCAGGCGTGGTTCTGGCGCAGGGCCTGCTCACGCTGCACCGCCTGCGTCACGTCGCTGAGCATGGCCATCAGCCGCTCGGCGTCGAGCTTGAGCAGCGTCAGCGACAGCACGCGCGGCGCTTCGCGGCCGCCACCGTGGCCGCGCACCTGCAGCTGCAGCGCGTCGCACACCACCCCGTGCAGGGGCGCGAACTGGCTCACCTGGTGGGCCAGGTCGGGCGCCAGCCCCGACAGGGCGGTGAACAGGTTGGACAGGTCGCCCTGCGGCGACAGCGGCATCAGCAGCTGGGCGCACAGCGGGTTGATCATCAGGATCTCCCCGTCCGGCCGCAGCTGCACCAGGCCGATGGGGGCCATGTACAGAAACTGCGTCAGCGCCTCGAACTCTTCTTCCAGTCCGGGGTGGGCGTGCTGCATCTTTCAGCCGCGGTGAACCAGCACGTAGCGCAGCGCGTCGCCCGGGGCGGCCAGCAGCCGCAGCTTGACCTTGACCGGGCGCATGCGCAGCGTGAGCACGTAGTCGATGCTGTCGTCCAGCGGCACGGCCTGCGCGGCCGCGTCCTCGAAGCGCTGGGCCACCAGGTAGTTGTTCATGCAGGGCGCCACCACGGTGAACAGCGCATGGCCCAGCACCCGTTGCGGCGACAGGCCGGCGGCCCGGGATTCGAACTGGTTGTAGCGGCGGACGATGCCTTCGGCGTCGAAGCCGATCACGCCGAAGTCCAGGGTGTCCAGGTCGGCGTCGGTGGCCTGTTGCAGCTGGGGCAGGAGGTCCGGCTCGGCATACGAGGCGGCAAGGGCGTGTGACGTCATGGGAACTGCTGGGTACGGCGGAGGTGCCAATGCGGTGGAGATCGGCCTGCGGCGGGGCAACTTGAGCAGGCGGCCATACCCCGCATGGGCACAGGGCTTGCCGATCCGTGGCCCCGGCCTCCGTGCTGACAACCGCTTCACGCCATGCCCGCTCGCAAGACTTCTTCGGCCAAAGCCCCCTGGGACCGCGCCAACCCCAAGGAAAGCAGCGGCCAGCCCGCCAGGCACCTGAGCCCGCAGCAGAAGGCAAGCGCCAAGCGCGCCGCCAAGAAGGCCGGCCGGCCCTACCCGAACCTGGTGGACAACATGCATGCGGCCGAAGCTGGCAAGAAGGCGCCGGCGAAGAAGGCGGCTGCGAAGAAGACGGCTGCCAAGTCGGCGGCGAAGACCACCGCGAAATCCACTGCGGCCAAGAAGGCGCCGGCGAAGAAGGCGGCCGCCAAGCGCGCGCCGGCCAAGAAGGCCGCTGCCAAGAAGGCACCTGCCAAGAAAGCCGCCGCGAAAAAGACGGCGGCCAAGAAAGCCCCCGCCAAGAAAGCCCCCGCCAAGAAGGCCGCCACCCGCGACCCCGCCGGCGGGCTGACGGCGGCCGGCCGCGCCGAGTACGCACGCAGCGAAGGCGCGCACCTGCAGCCCGGCGTGAAGAAAAAGATCAGCGACATGACGCCGCAGGAGATGAAGCGCAAGGGCAGCTGGGCCGTGCGCTTCTATGGCCGCGATCCGCTGCCGCCGCTGGTCGATGCCAACGGCCGGCCCACGCGCCTTGCCTTGTCGGCCCATGCCTGGGGCGAGAAGGTGCCCACCACCGAGGCCCAGGCGCGCCGCATCGCCGAAGCCGGCCGCCGGCTGCTCGACCGTTACCAGAAGCTCAAGGACCGCGGCTGAAGGCAGCTCGGCGGCGCCCATCGTGCGGATGGCGCCGGGCTTGTCGATTGCCCGGTGTCGGTCAGCGGCGGGCAGGCCTGCGCGCCGCATTGCCATTGCCCACACAGGAGACAAGCCATGCATGCATCCCTTCGTTGCCGCGCCGCGCTGATCGCGGCCCTGCTGGCCGGCACCACCGGCCTGGCCGGTGCGCAGACCAGCCAGGCGGCACCGCCGCGCCCGGCCGACAGCACCGCCTCCACGCCAGGGGCGCAGGGCGACAAGGCCGCCAAGCCGCCGGCCGCCACCGAGGCCGCCAAGTCGGACGTGGCCACCAAGAAGCCGGCCAAGGCCGGGGCGCAGTCAGGGCCTGCTTCAGCACCCGCGACGGGACCCGCCGGCGCCGCGTCCGGCATGGGGCGTTAAAAGCCAGGCCGGGGCGTGAGGGCGAAGGCGCCACGGCGCCCGGCCCCGGATTCGTCAGGCCACCGCCAGCGTGCCGCGGAAGACGTAGCCCACGCGCGACTGCGACTGCAGCGGCACCACCATCGGCGTGGCGCGCTCGATGCGCCGGCGCAGCCGGTAGATGGTGGCGTGCAGCAGGTTGTCCGGGTGGTCGGGCGAATCGCGGCCCAGGCGCTGGCGCAGCGTCTCGCGGGTCACCGGCTCGCCACCGGCTTCCAGGAAGCACTCCATCACCGCCAGGTCGCTGGCGCTGAGCGAGACCTTCGCGCCATCGGGCGCGATGAGCTCGCTGGCGCGGCGGTCGAGCCGCCAGCTTTGCACCTGTTCGCGGGCGGCCACGGCGCGGCGCTGCACCGCGCGCACCGCCAGCGCCACCTGGTCGAAGCCCACCGGCTTGGCCAGGTACATGTCGGCACCGGCCGTGATGACGGCCTCGAACACGTCCGGCGCCAGCCGGCCCGACACCACCAGCACGCCGGCGGTGCTGCGCCGGCGCAGGATGCGGATCAGCTCGACGCCGTCGACGCCGGGCAGCGAAAGATCGAGGATGTAGAAGTCGAAGCGGAAGCCGTCCGGGTCAGCCAGCAGATCACTGCTGTCGGCATACACCTTCACTTCCAGGCCCCGGGCACGCAGGTCGAGCGCCAGGAATTCGGAGAACTCCAGATCGTCGTCGACGAGCGCCAATGTTTGCGGAAGCATTGCGCGTCAGAGAAATACAAAGATGGGAGGGTAACGCAGGCTGCGTTCCTCTATTCACCGGTTTCCTGCTCAATCACCAGTCTGATCGTCAGACCCGGCGATGCACCGGGCTCCACCACCAGCACGCGGCCGCCGTGCAGCTCCATCACGCGGCGCACGATGTACAGGCCCAGGCCCAGGCCGGCGGGGCCGCCCGGATGGTGGCCGCGCACCCCCCGCTGGAAGAGGCGCGAGGCCAGCTGCGGCGACACGCCCGGCCCCTGGTCGATCACGTCGATCAGCAGCGCCAGCGGCTCGTCCGAGTCCGACAGCCGCACCGTCACCGGCGCGCCTGCCGGGCTGTACTTCAAGGCGTTGGACAGCAGGTTGCGCAGGGCCAGCCGCATCAGGCTCATGTCCATGAGGGCAGTGCGGGTGCTGGTCACGCGCTCGACCACCACGCGGTGGCGCTCGGCCGCCGGCATGTCGGCGATGCACACCTCCACCAGCGTGTCGATGTCGGTGTCCGAGCGCTCGATCGGCCCCGATCGGCCCAGCAGCGAAGCCACCGCCAGCGTGTTGTCGATGCTGGCCAGCACATGGCCCATCACCGCCTGTGCACGCGTCACCCGCTGCAGCGCCACCTGGTCGCTGACGCCGGCCATCGCGGTGGCCGCGCCCTGCAGCGCGGCCGAGGCGTTGTTCAGCGGCTGGCGCACTTCATGGGCCATCACGTCCAGCATGTTGCTGCGCTCCTGCAGCAGCGTGGCCAGCTCGGCGGCATGGCGCTCCACCTCGCTGCGCAGCGCCTGCTCGCGGGCCAGCTCGGTGCGGCGCTGTTCGCTCTCGGTGATGTCCTGGATGGCGCCCACCAACCGTACCGGCTGCGTGCCTTCGAATTCGGCCGCGCCCACCGAGCGCACCCACACCTGGCGGCCGTCGGGCGTGTGCAGGCCGAGCTGCAGGTCCCAGGGCTTGCCCTCGTGCAGCGCCAGGTCCACCGCGGCCTCGATGAGCGGGCGGTGTGCGGGCTCGGTGAAGTCCAGCGCCTGCATCAGCGTCGGCCGGTGCCCCACCGGCACGCCGTGGATGCGGCAGGTCTCGTCCGACCAGGTCAGGCTGCCGCTGCGCAGGTCCACCTCCCAGCCGCCCACGCGGGCCAGGCGGCCGGTGCGGTCCAGCAGTTCGCGGCTGGCCCGCAGTTCACGCTCGGCCTCGCTGCGGGCGGTCACGTCGCGGGCCGAGCAGTACAGCAGGTCCTGGCCGTCGATGTGCACGCCCACCACGGCCACCTCCACGTCCAGCACGCCGCCGTCGCGCCGGCGGTGGCGGGTGAGCAGCTTGAAGCGGTCGCCCACGCGCACCTTGGCCACCATGCGGTTCAAGGCGTCGGCGGAAGAGCGCACGTCCCACTCGCTCACGTGCATGCCCAGCATCGCTTCGCGCGGGTAGCCCAGCATCGCGGCAAACGATTCATTGAGCTCCACCACCTGCCCGGCGCGGTCCAGCACATGGATGCCGTCGCTGGCGGTGAGCATCAGTGCCCGGTGTCGGTGGGCCTCGCGGCGCGCGGCGCGGGCGTTGTCGGCCGCCCGCTGCCAGGCCCGCCAGATGAACAGCGACGAGGCCCCCAGCGCCGCCACCACCAGCGTGGCCAGCAGCGACACCACCGCCACCTCGCGGTACCAGGACTCCAGGTAGTCGGCGGTGGACATGCCGACGATGACGATCAGCGGGTAGCGGTCGAGCCGGCGGTAGGCATTGGCCCGCTCGATCTGATCGAGCGCGGTGTAGGCGATGTAGTTGCCCGCCCGTGGCCGCTGCGCCAGGGCCTGCCGCAGCTCTTCCGAAACGTGGCGGGTGCCGATGTCGGCCGGTGGCACGCCGGCGGCGCTGGTCAGCCGCGTCACCAGCGCCAGGTCGGCGCTGCGCAGCGCCACGGCGCCCTGCGGCCCCAGCTGCACCGTGCCCAGCAGCCGCTCGAAATGCGACAGGTGCAGGTCCACGCCCACCACGCCGGCGAAGTGGCCGTCGGGCGCGGTCAGGCGCCGCACCACCATCACCACCCATTCGCCGTCGATGCGTGAGCGCACCGGCTCCGACACCACCACCTCGTCGGTGGCGGCATCGCGGGCCTGCTGGAAGTAGCTGCGGTCGGCGAAGTTGGCCGCCAGCTCGCCAAAGCGCAGGTCGCCGTCGGCCGTGGTCATGCGCAGCGTGGCGCGGGCCGGCACCATGCGCTGCTGCTCGGCCAGCAGCTGGCGCAGCACGGCCTCGCTGGCGTCGCCGCGGGCATTGGCGCGCTCATAGGCCAGCGCAAAGGCGTCCAGCGCGATGCCCACGCGGTCGAGGTCGGCCGCGACGGCCTGCTGCAGGCTGTTAGCGATGTTCTGCACCGCGTCCAGCGCGCGCTGGGTATGCGCCTGGCGGCTGCTGCGCAGCGACACGCTCGACAGCGTGGCCACCAGCGCACTGGTGATGACGATCAGCAGCACCAGCCACACCAGCGCGGCCCGGCGCTCCAGCGGCACGCGCGCGCGCCCTGCGGCCAGGTTCTCGGCGGTCGGCGCGTCGGCTACTTCCATGGTGGGCGCGATTGTGGACGCGACGGGTGCCCCTGTTGCACGCATAAGGGCCGTGGAATGCCCTTCATTGGACGGACAGGTACGCGTGGGTCAACGCAAACATGCCATTAAACTGGATGAAATATTCCAGTAAACTGGATGCCATGGACGTGCATGAACTCATCGCGCACCGGGTGCGCAGCCTGCGCCAGCAACTGGGCCTGTCGCTCGAGGCCCTGGCCGAGCGCAGCGGGGTCAGCCGCTCCAACATCTCGTTGATCGAGCGGGGGCGCAGCAGCCCCACCGCGGCGGTGCTCGACCGGCTGGCCACCGCGCTGGGCGTGGCGCTGGCCTCGCTGTTCGAACCGGCGCCTGCACAGGCCGCGGCCGAGCCTTCCCCGCTGGCCCGGGTGGCCGAGCAGCCGGTGTGGACCGACCCCGCCTCCGGCTATGTGCGGCGCAACGTGTCGCCGCCGGTGCGCTCGGCCCTGCAGCTGGTGGACGTGATCTTTCCGCCCGGCCAGCGGGTGGCGCTGGACAGCGCGGGGCGCGAGTCCGAGATCCACCAGCAGGTCTGGATGATCGACGGCCAGATGGAGGTGACGGTGGGCGGCAACCTGTGGCGCCTGGCCACCGGCGACTGCCTGGCCATGCGGCTGGACGCGCCCATCACGTACCACAACCCCGGCCGCAAGCCGGCCCGCTATCTGGTGGCGCTGGCCACCTTGCCCAGCTTTCCCAGCCGGAGGACCTGATGGACTCACCCCCGCTCACGCTGCGCCGCATCGGCGC
>NZ_CAXFDV010000010.1:0-6439 GCF_964001545.1 uncultured Aquincola sp. | reverse complement strand
GCCCGCGACCGCGAGGCCTACACCCGCCAGATCGAGCGCCTGTGCCCGCCGCAGAGCACCTGCTTCCTCAACTTCCACACCAACAGCAGCGGCGCACCGCTGGCGGTGCCGCTGCCCGATGCCATCGCGCAGGAATCCACCGCCGTGTTCCGCCGCTCGGTCAAGCAGGGCGGCGAGTACTTCCGCTGGAGCTGCCGCATGGGCATGGACGCGGCGAACTGTTTTTGACCGGCGCGGCCGCTCAGTACGGGCCGCGCGGGGCAGCGGGCGCCGGGCCCAGGTCGAACTCGCTGGCCAGGCGGCGCGTGGCCTGCGCCAGCAAAATGGTGTCGATGCCCACGGCCACGAAGCTTGCGCCCAGCGACAGGTAGTGGCGCGCCAGCGTGGTGTCGCCGGTGAGCGTGCCGGCTGCCTTGCCGCTGGCGGTGATGCGGCGAATGGCGTCGTCGATCGCGGCTTGCACCTGCGGGTGGCCGGGCTGGCCGCGGTGGCCCATGGAGGCCGCCAGGTCGGCCGGCCCGATGAACACGCCGTGCACGCCGTCCACCGCGCAGATCTCGTCCAGGTTGCGCAGCGCGGTGGCCGTTTCAACCTGCACCAGCAGGCACACCTCGTCGTTGGCCTCGTCCAGGTAGCCGGTGCGGGCGCCCCAGCGCGAGGCCCGGGCCACCGCCGCCCCCACGCCCCGCACGCCTTCGGGTGGGTAGCGGGTGGCAGCCACCAGCGCACGCGCCTGCTCGGCGGTGTCGACCATGGGCACCAGCAGGGTCTGCACGCCGATGTCCAGCATCTGCTTGATCAGCGCCGTCTCCCCTTGCACCACGCGCACCACCGAGTGGCTGCAATAGGGCGCGACCGCTTGCAACTGCGCCAGCGTGCTGCGCACGTCGTTGGGCGCATGTTCGCCGTCGATCAGGCACCAGTTGAAGCCGGCGCTGGCGCACAGCTCGGCCGTGTAGGCCTGCGCCAGCGACAGCCACAGGCCGATCTGCGGTCGGCCCTGCTGCAGGGCCTGCTTGAAGGTATTCATGCCAATCCTCCCTGGCACACGTACTTGATGTGCTGGTAGTCGTCCAACCCGTGCACCGAGCCTTCGCGGCCGTAGCCCGAATGCTTGACGCCGCCGAAAGGCGCTGCTTCTGCGGCGAGCGCGCCTTCGTTGATGCCGACGATGCCGGTCTCCAGGGCATCGGCCACGCGCCAGATGCGCTGGGCATTCTGCGTGTAGAAGTAGGCTGCCAGGCCATAGGGCGTGGCGTTGGCTTCGGCCACGACGGCGGCTTCGTCGGTGAAGCGGGTGACGGGCACCACCGGGCCGAAGGTTTCTTCGCAGGCGCAGGCCATGTCGGGCGTGGCGCCCACCAGCACCGTGGGCGCATACCAGTGGCCGCTGCTGCCGCCCACCTGGAGCCGCCGCCCGCCCACCACCACCTGGGCACCGCGGGCCACCGCGTCCTGCACATGGCGCTCGATCTTGTCGACTGCCCGTGCGTTGATCATCGGCCCGATCTGCGACGAAGGGTCGGCGGCGGGGCCCACGCGCAGGGCCCCCACGCGCGCGGCCAGCCGCTCGACGAAGCGGTCGTGCACGGCGTCGTGCACATAGACGCGGTTGGGGCAGACGCAGGTCTGCCCCCCATTGCGGAACTTGGCCTGCATCAGGCCTTCCACCGCGGCGTCCAGGTCGGCGTCGTCGAACACGATGAACGGCGCATTGCCGCCCAGTTCCAGCGACAGCTTCTTCAGCGTGTCGGCCGAGCGGCGCGCCAGGTGCATGCCCACCGGCGTGCTGCCGGTGAAGCTGAGCTTGCGCACCCGGTCGTCGTCCAGCCAGGCGTCCACCACCTCGGGCGTGCGCTCTCGCGAAGCCGTGACCACGTTGAGCACGCCGGCCGGCAGCCCGGCCTGCTGGGCCAGCGCGGCCAGCGCCAGCGCGGTCAGCGGCGTGTCCTCCGCCGGCTTGGCCACCACCGTGCAGCCGGCGGCCAGCGCCGGGGCGATCTTGCGGGCAATCATCGCGGCCGGAAAGTTCCAGGGCGTGATGACGGCGACCACGCCCACAGGCTCACGCAGCGCCATCAGACGCCTGCCGCGAACTGGTGAAGGGATGACCTCGCCATTGGCGCGGGTGGCCTGCTCGGCGAACCATTCGATGTAGCTGGCCGCATAGGCCACTTCGCCCTGGCCCTCGGCCAGCGGCTTGCCCTGTTCGCGCGAGATGAGCCGGCCCAGGTCATCCTGGTGGGCCATCACCAGGTTGTGCCAACGCTTGAGCAGCGCGGCGCGTTGCCGGGCCGGCACCTGGCGCCAGCCGGCAAAGGCCGCATGGGCGGCGTCGGCGGCGGCCCGGGCATCGGCCGCACGGCCGTCGGGCACGTGGGCGACGAGGCTGCCGTCGGCAGGATCGGTCACCTCGTGGGTCGGCTCGCCGCACCAGCGGCCGTCGATCAGGTGGCTGCTGCGCAGCAGTTCAGTGTGATGCAGTACCAGTGTCATGGTGGGTGTGGTCAGCTCGTGATGCCCAGGTGCCAGGGCACGAATTCATGGTCGCCCAGGCCCAGGGCTTCGCTCTTGGATTTCTCGCCGGAGGCGGTGCGCAGCAAGTGCTGGAAGATGCGCTCGCCCATCTGCGCCACGCTCAGCTCGCCGTCGATCACCAGGCCGCAGTTGATGTCCATGTCTTCTTGCAGCCGCTGGTACATGGGCGTGTTGCTGGCCAGCTTGACCGTTGGCGCCGGCTTGCTGCCGAACATGCTGCCGCGGCCGGTGGTAAAGCAGATGAGGTTGGCGCCGCTGGCGATCTGGCCGGTCACGGCCACCGGGTCGTAGCCCGGCGAGTCCATGAACACGAAGCCGGCCTGGTCGATCGGCTCGGCATAGCGGTACACCGCCATCAGCGGCGTGGTGCCGCCTTTCATCGCCGAGCCCAGGCTTTTTTCGATGATGTTGGCCAAGCCGCCGGCCTGGTTGCCCGCGCCCACCACGCCGTTGAACTGCGCGTTGTGGCCACGGGTGTACTGCTCCCACCAGGCCAGGCGGTCCAGCAGCTTCTGGCCCACGTCGGGGCTGATGGCACGGCGCGTCAGCATGAACTCCACGCCGTGGATCTCGGGCGTTTCGCTGAGGATGGCAGTGCCGCCATGGCGCACCAGGATGTCCATCGCCGCGCCCAGCGCCGGGTTGGCGCTGATGCCCGAGAAACCGTCGGAGCCGCCGCATTCCAGGCCGATCTTGAGGTGCGCGGCGCTCACCGGCTGGCGGCGCACCGCATTGGCCAGCGGCAGCATCTCCTCGATGGCAGCGATGCCAGCGGCGATGGTGGCGCGGGTGCCGCCGGTGTCCTGCATGACGAAGCTGCGCATCAGCGGTCCGAGCTGCAGCCCCTGCGCAGCCACCAGGTCGGCCACCTGGTTGCGTTCGCAGCCCAGCCCCACCAGCAGCGCGCCACCCAGGTTGGCGTGCGTGGCATAGCCCGCGATCGTGCGGCGCAGCAGGTCGAAGTGCTCGCTCGGGCTGGACATGCCGCAGCCGCTGGTCTGCGCAAAGGCCACCACGCCGTCCACGTGCGGGTAGGCGGCCAGCCGCTCGGGCGTGAAGTGCGCGGCGATCTGCTTGATGACGGTGGCCGAGCAGTTGACCGAGCTGATCAGCCCCACGTAGTTGCGGGTGCCCACGCGGCCGTCGGGTCGCACGTAGCCCATGAAGGTGGCGCGGTCGCGCTCGGGCAGCAGGGCCACGGGCTTGACGTCCAGGCCGAAGCCAGGGTCGCGATGGTCGTCCACCATCACCAGGTTGTGCCCGTGCACATGCTCGCCCGCTTCGATGTCGCGCGCGGCGGCACCGATCACCACGTTGTACTTGCGCACCCGCTCACCGGCGGCGATGGGCCGCGCCGCGATCTTGTGGCCGGCGGGCAGCTGCGCGCGGGTGCGCAGCCCGAATTCGGGCAGCTCCTGGCCCAGCGCCAGCGGCTGGCGCACCACCAGCACGTTGTCGTCGGGGTGCAGCCGGATGAGGGGCGAAGCTCCGTTCACGATGCTCAACCCTTGGCCAGCAGCTCGCGCAGCTTGAGTCGCTCGATCAGCTGGGTGTCCTTCTGGTAGACGTGGGCCACGTACTTCTCGTAGTCGGGCGCGTCCAGGTACATCAGCGGCGCGTCGATGCGGCTGCAGGCAGCGGCGAAGTCGGGGCTGGCAGCCGCCACCTTGAAGGCTTCGCGCAGCCGCTTGTGCACCGCCGGATCGAGCCCGCGGGGCGCGCCCACGCCGTTGGGCGCATCCACCACCAGGTCGTAGCCGCTGTCCTTGAGCGTCGGCACGTCCGGGAAGTCGTGGGTGCGCTTGTCGCCCCAGGTGGCCAGCAGCCGCAGCTTGCCCGAGGTGACGTGCGGCGCCCAGGAGCTGGAGTCGGCCAGCGCGTCGATCTGGCCGCCCAGCAGGTCCTGCAGCGCAGGCGCGCCACCCTTGTAGGGGATGTGATTGAGCTGGATGCCGGCCACCAGCGCAAATTCCTCCATGCCCACGTGCGTGGCACCGCCGATGCCAGCGCTGCCGTAGGTGAGCTTGCCCGGCGCCGCCTTGGCCGCGGCCACGAAGTCCTTCAGCGTGGTCCAGGGCGAGTCGGCGCGCACTGCGATGCCGAAGGTCTGGCCCGAGGTGCGGGCGATGAAGCTGAGGTCCTTCAGCGGGTCCAGCTGCACCGTGCCCAGCTGCGCAAAGCGCGTGACAGAGATCGGGATCTGGCCGATGGTGTAGCCATCGGGCCTGGCGGTGGCCAGGGCCTTCAGGCCCAGCATGCCCGAGGCGCCGGCCTTGTTTTCGACCACCACCGTCTGGCCCAGCGACCGGGCGGCAACGCCGCACAGTGCACGCATGGTCATGTCGGCGGTGCCGCCGGCCGGCCAGGGGCAGATGAAGGTGATGGGCCGATCGGGCCAGCTGTTGGCGCGGGCCAGGGCGGGCAGGCCCGTGGCGGCCAGCCCCAGGGAGCCCAGGACCAGGCGGCGTCGTTGGATGCGCATGCTTGTCTCCTTCGTTGGTCTGAGCGGATTCTTGCGAGTCTGACCATCACCAACCAATGAAGAAGTGGACAGGCTACATTCCTTTTTCTTCATGTATCAGGGATCCCCCGCATGAGCGACATCGACCGTGTGCTGCGCTCCAACCTCAAGCTCAAGCACCTGCAACTGGTGGTGGCGCTGGACCAGTTCCGGCACCTGGGCCGTGCCGCCGAGTTCCTCTCGCTCACGCAGCCCGCGGTCAGCAAGTCGCTGGTCGAGATCGAGCGCATGTTCGGCCTGCCGCTGTTCGTGCGCTCCACACGCGGCACCGAGCCCACGGCCTACGGCGAGAAGGTGGCGCGCTTTGCGCGCTCGGTGCTGGCCGACTACGCCCGCACGCGCGAGGACATCGCGGCCATCGGCAGCGGCGGCGCCGGCCACATCCGCGTGGGCGCAATGGTGGTGGCCACGCCCAGCCTGGTGGCACCCGCAGTGGCACGGCTCAAGGCCGAGTCGCCGCGCTGTGTGGTGTCCATCGAAGAGGGAGACCTGTCGCGGCTGCTGCCGCGGCTGCGGGTGGCCGAGCTGGACTTCATCGTCGGCCGGCTGGAGCCGGGCTATGCCGCGCCCGACCTCGAGACCGAAGCGCTGTACACCGAATCGATGGCCGTCGTGGTGGCACCGGACCATGCGCTGGCCAGCGTGCGCCAGCCCGCCTGGGCGCTGCTGGCGCAGCACCCGTGGGTGGTGCCGCCGGCCTGGGCCTCATCGCGCATCAAGCTCGACCAGATGTTCTACAAGCACCGGCTCGACCCGCCAGGCGACATCATCGAGTCGGCTTCGTTCCTGATGACGCTGACCTTCCTGCAGCAGCGGCACTGCGTGGCCTTCGTGGCCAGCGAGGTGGCACGCCATCTGGCGCAGCAAGGCCTGGCCGTGACCTTGCCGGTGGCGGTGCCGATCGAGCTGCCGCCGGTGGGCTTGCTGCGTCTGCGCACCGGCTTGCGCACGCCGGCCGGCGACCGGCTTCTGGACTTGCTGCGGCAAGTGGCGGCCGAACGTGTGCCGCACGCCGCCGCCAAGCGCAGCCGGCGGCGCTTGGCGTGACGCCTCGGCGGCAGACCCCATTCACTTCCAGGCGAAGGTGGGCTGCTCGAAGTGCGACACCCGGGTCGGCAGCCCGCGCAAGCACACCTCGCGGAACTGGTACAGCACCGCCGCGGTGGGCGCGGCGATCCAGCTGCTGCCTACCGGCATGCGCAGCACCGGGTGCACGCTGGAGTCCACGGTCTCCAGCAGCGGCGCGTCGGGCCGCAGGAACTCGCTCACCGGGATGCGGTGGATGCTGTCCACCTCACCCGGGTTGGCCACCAGCAGTTTCGCCGGCCCGGCCCACACCACCACCGGTGTGATGACGAAGCCCGAGCGGGTGCTGAAGTC
>NZ_CAXFDV010000009.1:0-6954 GCF_964001545.1 uncultured Aquincola sp. | reverse complement strand
GCGTTCACCGCCATGCGGCCGCCTTCCAGCACCTGCATGAAGATGCCGGAGGAAAAGCACAGCACGCCCGTCACCCCCTGCCGCGGGTTGGCCGACTTGCAGTGGCGCAGCAGCGTGTGCAGCTCTTCCTGGTCGATCGAGGCGCTTGCGCGGCTCGCGTACAGCAGTCGTACCAGCATCTGTGTTCTCCGGGTGGGCTGCTCAGTGGCCGTTCTTCTTCGACAGCAGCGACAGGAATTCGCGCCGCAGCGTCGAGTCCTTGAGGAAGGCGCCGCGCATCACCGAATTGGTCATCATCGACTCGTCGTCCTTGACGCCGCGCCAGTGCATGCAGAAGTGGTCGGCCTCCATCACGATGGCCAGGCCGTCGGGCTTGACGCGGTCCTGCAGCTCGTCGGCCAGCATGGTCACCGCTTCTTCCTGGATCTGCGGCCGGCTCATCACCCATTCGCAGATGCGGGCGTACTTGCTCAGGCCGATCAGGTTGGAATGCTCGTTGGGCAGGATGCCGATCCACACACGGCCGAGGATGGGGCACAGGTGGTGCGAGCAGGCGCTGCGCACCTTCACCGGGCCCACGATCATCAGCTCGTTCAGGCGCGAGAAGTTGGGAAACTCGGTCACCGCCGGCATCGGCACATAGCGGCCGCGGAACACCTCGTCGATGAACATCTTGGCCACGCGGCGCGCGGTCTCGTTGGTGTTGTGGTCGCTTTCGGTGTCGATCACCAGCGACGACAGCACTTCCTGCATCTTGGCCGTCACCTCGGCCTTCAGCTCTTCCAGCTCGCCGGGGCGCACGTGGGCCGAGATGTTGTCGTTGGCGTGGTAGCGGCAATCGGCGCCGATCAGCCGGTAGCGGATGCGCTCGGAGGCCGGCAGACGAGCCAGGTCGTCCTCGTTCGGAAGGATCTTGGGGATGCTGCGTGACATGCTCATTCGGTGCTCCGGCCCTGCTCGGGCTCCTGGCATTGTCTGTTACGTCCTTGGCCGCTGGGTAGACTGCCTCGATGACCCCGCACGCCCTGCCGCTTTCCCGCCTGCTGGACCACACGGCCGATGCCGTGATGGCCGTGCGCAGCGGCAAATCCCTGACCGACGTGATCGCCCGCGTGCCGCCCGATGCCCGCGCCGGCACCCAGGCGCTGAGCTTCCATGCGCTGCGCTGGCTGGGCGGCGCGGCCAAGGTGCGCGAGGCCGTGGCCCCCAAGACACCGCCGCCCAAGGTCGATGCGCTGCTGGTCACCGCGCTGGCGCTGCTGTGGCCCACCGAGGCGCCGCCCTATGGCGACCACACGCTGGTGGACCAGGCCGTGGCCGCGGCCCACAAGCGCACGCCGGCGGCGGCCGGCTTCATCAATGCCGTGCTGCGGCGCTTTTTGCGCGAGCGGGCGGCGCTGGTGGCTGCGGCCACGCACGACCCGGTGGCCGCCTTCAACCATCCGCTGTGGTGGATCGACCGCATCAAGCAGGACTGGCCCGCCCAGTGGCAGCCGGTGCTGCAGGCCGCCAACCGCCGCCCACCGATGACGCTGCGCGTCAATGCGCGGCGCGGCACGGCGCAGGCTTATGCGCAGCGGCTGGCAGCGCAGGGGCGGGCGGCCACCGTCGTCGGCCCGCAGGCGCTGGTGCTGGCCGAGCCCTGCCCGGTGCAACATCTGCCCGGCTTCGCGGAAGGCGAAGTCTCGGTGCAGGACGCCGCCGCCCAGCGGGCAGCGCCGCTGCTGGTGCATGGCGAAGGCACGCTGCCGCCGCTGCCCGCAGGCGCCCGCGTGCTGGATGCCTGCGCCGCCCCCGGCGGCAAGACGGCCCACCTGCTGGAGCTGGCCGAGCTGGACCTGCTGGCGCTGGACAGCGACCCGGTGCGCCTGAAGCGCGTGCAGGAAACGCTCAACCGCCTGGGGCTGCAGGCGCAGGTGGCGGCCGCCGATGCGCGCGACCCGCGTGGCTGGTGGGACGGTCGGCCCTTCGACGCCATCCTGCTGGACGCGCCCTGCAGCGCCTCGGGCATCGTGCGCCGCCACCCCGACATCCGCTGGCTGCGCCGGGCCGAGGACATCATGGCGCTGGCCCAGGTGCAGGCGCAGATGCTGGAGGCGCTGTGGCCATTGCTGGCGCCGGGCGGCCGGCTGCTGCTGGCCACCTGCTCGGTGTTCCGGGCCGAAGGCAGCCAGCAGACCGATGCGTTTTTGCAACGCCACGGCGCGGCCGGCGCGCGGCTGGACCCGGCATCGCCCGGGCATCTGCTGCCGGTGGCTGACAATCCCGCCGAAGCCGTGGTGTCCGACGGCTTCTACTACGCGCTCCTGCACAAGACCTGATTGACCCGCACCGCCGTGATCCGCTGCCGGATGGTCCGCTCCCTTCTCGGGCCGCTCGCATGGCGGGCCCTGCTGTCTGCCTGGCTGATGGCCTGGCTGTCGGTCGCCGTCGTGCCGGCCACGGCGCAGGGCGTGGACCTGCTGGAGCTGGCCGTGCGCAAGCCCGAGGGCGGGCTGGTGCTGGACTACAACGTGCGGCTGCAGCTGCCCCGCGTGGTGGACGAAGCCCTGCAGCGCGGCGTGCCCATCTACTTCGAGGCGCAGGCCACCACCTACCGCCCGCGCTGGTACTGGCGCGATGAGCGGGTGGGCCGCGCCAACCGTTCGTGGCGCCTGTCCTTCCAGCCGCTGACGGCCAGCTGGCGTGTCAGCCAGGGCGGGCTGCACCAGTCGTACGGCACGCAGGCCGAAGCGCTGGCCGCCATCTCGCGCGGCAGCAACTGGCCGGTGGCCGACCTGGCCAAGGTCGAGCCCGACCAGCCGCTGTACGTCGACTTCACCTTCCGGCTGGACACCGGCCAGCTGCCGCGGCCGATGCAGATCGGCATCGGCACCTTGGCCGACTGGACCTTGCAGGTGGAACGCACCGTGCAGGTCGAGGCGCAGTGAGCGGGCGATGAGCAAGTCGCTTCGCTGGGCCTGGATCGTGTCGCTGGTGGCCGCCATCGGCGTGGCCCTGGTGCTCACCTTCGTGCTGGCCCTGACGACGGACACGCGCGTGTTCTACGAGCGCAATTTCGTCTGGCTGTTCTGGGTCAACGTCACCGTGGCGGCGCTGCTGGCGCTGGTGGTGCTGCTGGCCGCGGTGCGGCTGCTGGTGCGGCTCAAGCGCGGCAAGTTCGGTAGCAAGCTGCTGTTCAAGCTGGCAGGCATCTTCGCGCTGGTGGGCGTGGTGCCGGGTGTGCTCATCTACACCGTGAGCTACCAGTTCGTCACCCGCAGCATCGAAGCCTGGTTCGACACCAAGGTGGAGGGCGCGCTGGACGCCGGCCTCAACCTGGGCCGCAGCACGCTGGACGCGCTGGTGGTGGACCTGGGCGACCGCACCCGCGCCGCCGCCGACCGCATGGCCGAAACGCGACTGCAGCCCGACACGCTGCAGCTCGAGCGCCTGCGCGAGCAGCTGGGCGCCGAGCAGGTGGCCCTGCTCAATGCCAGCGGGCAAAGCCTGGTGGCCGCGGGCGGCAGTGCCGGCGCCGCCATCGCGCCCGAGCGACCCTCGGCCCAGCAGCTGCGGCAGGCCCGGCTGCTGCGCGCCGCAGCCCAGCTGGAGGGACTGGACGACGAGCCCACGCCCGGCGCCGCGCCGCGCGGGCGGGTGCGGGCGCTGGCGCTCATTCCCAACAACGACATCACGCTGGCCGGCGAGGACCGCTTCCTGCTGGTGGTGCAGCCGGTGCCGGCCGCGCTGGCCACCAATGCGCTGGCGGTGCAAAGCGCCTACCGCGAGTACCAGCAGCGCGCCTTGTCGCGCGACGGCCTGCGCAAGATGTACGTCGGCACGCTGACGCTGGCGCTCATCCTGGCGGTGTTCGGTGCGGTGCTGCTGGCCGGCCTGCTGGGCACGCAGCTGGCGCGGCCGCTGCTGCTGCTGGCCGAAGGCGTGCGTCAGGTGGCCCAGGGCGACCTGACGGCCAAGCCGGTGTCCACCGCCGGCGACGAGCTGGGCGGCCTGACCCGCAGCTTTGCCGACATGACCGAGCAGCTGGGCCAGGCGCGCGAGCAGGTGCAGCGCGGCGTGGCGCAGCTCGAGAGCGCCCGCACCCACCTGCAGACCATCCTCGACAGCCTGACCGCCGGCGTGGTGGTGTTCGACCGTGAGCGCCACATCGAGCGCGTGAACCCCGGCGCCACCCGCATCCTCAAGCTGCCGCTGTCGGCCCATGTGGGCCAGCGGCTGGACCAGGTGCCGGGGCTGGAAGCCTTTGCGCAGGGCGTGTGGCAGCGCTTCGAGCTGCACCGCTCCAGCCCCGAGGCCGGCGAGCGCGACCACTGGCAGGACTCCTTCGACCTGCAGCCCACCGTGGCCGACCGCGACACGCTGACGCTGCTGGTGCGCGGCGCGGTGCTGCCCAACGACGCGCGGCTGATGGTGTTCGACGACATCACCGACGTGGTCTCGGCCCAGCGCTCGGCCGCCTGGGCCGAGGTGGCGCGCCGGCTGGCGCACGAGATCAAGAATCCGCTGACGCCCATCCAGCTGTCGGCCGAGCGGCTGCAGCACAAGCTGGAAAGCAAGCTCGAAGGCACCGACCAGGCGATGCTGGTGCGCTCGGTGGGCACCATCGTCGCCCAGGTGCAGGCGATGAAGCAGCTGGTCAACGAGTTCCGCGACTATGCGCGGCTGCCGGCGGCCACGCTGGGGCCGCTCGACCTCAACCAGCTGGTGGGCGAGGTGCTGGCGCTGTATGGCGCGCAGGCCGAGCAGGGCCGCCTGACCGCGCAGTGCGCCGCGGGCCTGCCCGCCATCCTGGGCGACACCACGCAGCTGCGCCAGGTGGTGCACAACCTGGTGCAGAACGCGCTGGATGCGGTGGACGAACGGGCCGACGGCCATGTCGACGTGATCACCGAAGCCGTGCGCAACGACAACGGCGACGTGCGCGCCGTGCGGCTGAAGGTGCTGGACAACGGACCCGGTTTCAACGACAAGGTGCTCAAGCGCGCGTTCGAACCCTACGTCACCACCAAGAGCAAAGGCACCGGCCTGGGCCTGGCGGTGGTCAAGAAGATCGCCGATGAACATGGCGCACGCGTGCGCATCGGCAACCGTACCGATGAAGTGGCCGGCTTGGGCGAAACGGCTCAACCGGCAGGCGCGCAAGTTTCGTTATCATTTTCGAACCTCGCCGCCGAAACCGCCGCCGCCGCCGCCGTGGTGGTGGCCGGTTCTCCTCCCCTGGCGCACTGAGGATCATGGCCACAATACTTGTTGTTGACGACGAACTCGGCATTCGTGCCCTGTTGTCCGAGATCCTGACCGACGAAGGTCACACCGTCGAACTTGCAGAAAACGCCGCGCAGGCACGCACGTCGCGTGAGCGCCGACGTCCCGACCTGGTGCTGCTGGACATCTGGATGCCCGACGTGGACGGCATCACGCTGCTCAAGGAATGGGGCAGCACCTCGCAGCTGACCATGCCCGTCATCATGATGAGCGGCCACGGCACCATCGACACCGCGGTGGAAGCCACCAAGTACGGCGCGATGGCCTTCCTGGAAAAGCCCATCACCTTGCAGAAGCTGCTGCGTGCGGTGGAAGCCGGCCTGGCCAAGCCCGCCCCTCGCGGCCATGAGGCGGCGCCCCTGGGCGGCGGCCTGCCGCTGCGCGGCGACGGTGGCCTCACGGTGGAGTCGGCGATGACCGGCGGCCTCGGCCTGCCGCCGCCGCAGCCACTGCAACTGGGCCCGCAAAGCGAGCAGTCCTTCGACCTCGACCGGCCGCTGCGCGAGGCGCGTGATGCGTTCGAGAAGAGCTACTTCGAGTTCCACCTGGCCAAGGAAAACGGCAGCATGACCCGCGTGGCCGAGAAGACCGGCCTGGAGCGCACGCACCTGTACCGCAAGCTCAAGCAGCTGGGCGTGGACCTGAGCCGCAACAAGCGCAGCGCGCTCTAAAAAACGCGGCGGGGTATTGCGGCCCCAAGTTTTGACGCTATACTCGTGGTCTTGGCCAAGTAGCTCAGTTGGTAGAGCAGCGGATTGAAAATCCGCGTGTCGGTGGTTCGATTCCGCCCTTGGCCACCAAAATCGCAAGACCCTGGCAAGCCTGGCTTTCCAAGGTTTTTCGTAGGACCCGGTTGTCTAGACAAGTTGTGCGCAAGGCTTGCCAAACACGCAACTTCTCGTGCTACAGTCGCGGCCCTGAAATGCCCAGGTGGCGGAATTGGTAGACGCACTAGTTTCAGGTACTAGCGGGTAACTCCGTGGAGGTTCGAGTCCTCTCCTGGGCACCAAAAATCAGCAAGGGCCGATGCGCAAGCATCGGCCCTTTCGCTTTGATGGAGCCCCCAAGCTCGCTGCGCTCGCTACCCCCTGGGCCCTGGTAGAGGGCCCTTCGGACCCTTGGGGCTCACCCGCCCTTGGGGCGGCCCGGCGGGCGGGTGGTGTCGCCCCCAAGCTCGCTGCCCCCGGCCTGCTATGGGCCCGTGGCACCACGTCGCGGCGCCAGCACCGCCGCTCCCACCGCCAGCACACCCAGGCCCACCAACGCACCGGCCTTCACGTACAACACGCTCGACACCAGCAGGTAGCCGCAGCAGGCGCAGAAGGCCAGTGGCAGCCAGGGGTACAGCGGCACCTTGAAGGGCCGCGGCGCCTCGGGGTGGGTGCGGCGCAGCACCAGCACCGACAGCGCGCTCAGCACCAGAAAGCCCCAGTACACCGGCGACAGGTAGTCCACCATGGTGGAGAAGCCGCCGCGAGTGACGGTGCCCAGGCCCACCAGCGCCACCGCCACCAGGCCGATGGCCGCCACCGAGGCCGGCGGTATGCCGCGCGACAGGTCCCAGCGGCCCAGCCGCGCACCGAGCCATCCGCCCAGCAGCCGCGCCTGCTGCAGGTCGTGGGCCGCGGCCCAGGTAGTGCGCGCACCGGCGATCAGGATGGCGTTCATCACCGTGATCGAGGTCAG
>NZ_CAXFDV010000008.1:0-15719 GCF_964001545.1 uncultured Aquincola sp. | reverse complement strand
AGGCCATGCTCGGCCAGCGCGGCCACGGCACCGGCCTGGCGCGCCTGCGGCAAAAAGTCGTGCGCATCGAAGCGCTCGCCACGCAACGCCACGAACAGGTCGCCCGGCTGCAGCGTGCGGGTGTCGCTGTGCACACGCAGCACCGGCGTGGCGGCATCGCCCACCAGCAGTGCATCGGGCAGCAGCGCGGCCAGCTCGCCCAGGGTGGTCATGGGGGTGCCGTTCATGCGCCCGCTCCTGCACTGGCACCAGCGCCGTTGGCGATGTCGCGGGCCTGGCGCGCCGCCAGCGCGGCCATGGCTTCGGCCGCGTCGGAGAACGGGTGCTTCACACCCTGGATCTCCTGGTAGTCCTCATGGCCCTTGCCGGCCAGCACAATCACGTCATTCGGCGAAGCGCTGTTCACCGCCTCGGCGATCGCGGCGCGGCGGTCGGCGATCACGGTGGCGTCCACATGGCCACGCTCGATGCCGGCGGCGATCTGCGCCAGGATGGCCTCGGGGTCTTCACCGCGCGGGTTGTCGCTGGTCAGCAGCACGCGCTGCGCCAGACGGGCCGCGATGGCGCCCATCTGCGGTCGCTTGGTGGCGTCGCGGTTGCCGCCGCAGCCGAACACGCACAGCAGCTGGCCGCCGCGCGCCTGCGCGAAGGGGCGCAGCGCCAGCAGTGCCTTTTCCAGCGCGTCGGGGGTGTGGGCGTAGTCCACCACCAGCTCGGGCAGCGGGGTTTGCGAGGCAAGCTGCACCCGCTGCATGCGACCGGGCACGGGCGTGAAGTACGGGACCACGCTGCACGCGTCGTGCAGCGAGATGCCCAGCGCCCGCAGCCCGCCGATGACCACCAGCAGGTTGTGCACGTTGAAGTCGCCGATCAGCGTGCTGCGCACCACGGCGCCGCGGTCGCCTTCGATCACCTCGAAGGCCAGGCCGCCGTCGGCATAGCCGATGTTCTGCGCCCGCAGCCGCGCGGTCTGCAGGGCTGAGACGGTCCAGCGCTCGGCCGCCAGCGGCTCGCGCGCCAGTTGCTGGCCCTGCGCATCGTCGATGTTGATGACCGCGGCCTTCAGGCCCGGCCAGTCGAACAGCGCGCGCTTGGCGGCCCAGTAGGCCTGCATCGAGCCGTGGTAGTCGAGGTGGTCCTGCGTGAAGTTGGTGAACAGCGCCACCCGCACCCGCAAGCCGTCGAGCCGGTGCTCGGTGATGCCGATGGACGAGGCCTCGATCGCGCAGGCATGCACGCCGCCGGTGTGGAAGTCGCGCAGCGCGCGGTGCAGCGTCACCGGGTCGGGCGTGGTCAGGCCGGTGAACCGGATCTGGCCGTTGGGCTCGCCGATGCCCAGCGTGCCGATGACGCCGCAGCGCCGGCCCAGCGTGGCCAGGGCCTGCGCCGTCCACCAGGCGGTGGAGGTCTTGCCGTTGGTGCCGGTGGTGGCCACCACGTCCATCTGCGCGCTGGGGTGGTCGAAGAAGGCGTCGGCGATGGGGCCGGTGGCGGCCTTGAGCTGCGGCAGCGAGGCGATGCGGGCGTTGTCGAAGGCGAAGGCTTCGACGCCCTCATGCTCGACCAGGCAGGTGGCGGCGCCGGCCACCAGGGCCGAACGCGCGAACTGCCGGCCGTCGGTGGCGTAGCCGGGCCAGGCGATGAAGGCATCGCCCGGTTGCACCTGGCGGCTGTCGGCGCGCAAGGTGCCGGTCACCCACTCGCGCAGCCAGCGGGCCGCGGCGTCGGGGGATTTGAGGCGGGTCAGGGACACTTAGAAACTTTCCTGTGCGGCCGGGATGTCGCGGGTCACGATCTGCGGCTGCACTTCGATGTCGGGCGGCACGCCCATCATGCGCAGCGTGTTCTGCACCACCTGGCTGAACACGGGCGCGGCCACGGTGCCGCCGAAATATTGGCCATTGCTGGGTTCGTCCACCATCACGGCGACCACGATGCGCGGGTCGCTGATGGGCGCGATGCCGACGAACCACGCGCGGTATTTGTTGCCGGCGTAGGAGCGACCTTCCTGCTTGTGGGCCGTGCCGGTCTTGCCGCCCACGGAGTAGCCCACCGCCTGCGCCTGCGGCGCGGTACCGCCCTTGAGCGACACGCTGTGCAGCATCTCGCGCATGGTGTGCGCCACTTCGGGCTTGAACACCGGCGTGCCCTGCACCGCATGCTCCTGCTTGAGCATGGTCACCGGCGCCAGGTCGCCATCACGCGCGAACACGGTGTAGGCCCGCGCCAGCTGGAACAGCGAGGCCGACAGGCCGTAGCCGTAGCTCATGGTGGCCTGCTCGATCGGGCGCCAGGTCTTCCAAGGACGCAGCCGGCCGGTGACGGCACCCGGGAAGCGCAGCTGCGGCTTCTGGCCCAGGCCGACGGCGGTGAAGACGTCCCACATTTCCTTGCGGTCCATCTGCATCGCCATCTTCACGGTGCCGACGTTGCTGGACTTCTGGATCACCTCGCTGACCGTCAGCACGCCATAGGCGTGCGAATCGCTGATGGTGCTGCCGGTGATGGTGATGCGGCCCGGGGCGACGTTGATCGGCGTGTCGGGCGTGACACGCTTGGTCTGCAGCGCCCAAGACACCACCAGCGGCTTCATCGTGGAGCCGGGCTCGAAGGTGTCGGTCAGCGCGCGATTGCGCAGCTGCGCGCCGGTGAGCTTGCGGCGGTCGCCGGGATCGAAGCTGGGGTAGTTGGCCAGCGCCAGCACTTCGCCGGTCTTGGCGTCCAGCACCACCACGCTGCCGGCCTTGGCCTTGTGCTCGGCCACCGCGTCGCGGATGCGCTGGTAGGCGAAGAACTGCACCTTGGAATCGACCGACAGCTGGATGTCCTGGCCATTGGCCGCGTCCACCTGCTGGCCCATGTCTTCCACCACGCGGCCCAGGCGGTCCTTGACCACCTCGCGCGATCCGTTGCGGCCCTTGAGCTCGTTCTCGAAGGCCAGTTCGATGCCTTCCTGGCCCACGTCTTCCAGGTTGGTGAAGCCCACCAGGTGCGCGGCCGCCTCGCCCTCGGGGTACTTGCGGCGGTACTCGTTGACCTCGTACACGCCTTCGATCTTGAGGGCGCGGATCTTCTTCCAGAGCTCGTCGTCCACCTGGCGCTTGAGCCAGGCGAAGCGGCTGCCGTCGTCCAGCTTCTTGTCCAGCTCGGCCGAGGGCATGTCCAGCAGGCGGGCCAGTTCGCGCCGCTGCTCGGGCGTGGCCTTGACGTCGCGCGGGATGGCCCAGATGGAAGGCACCGACACGCTGGTGGCCAGCAGCAGGCCGTTGCGGTCGAGGATGCGGCCGCGGCTGGCGCGCAGCTCCAGCGTGTGGGCGTAGCGCTTCTCGCCTTCGCTCAGGTAGAACTCGGTGCCGATGGCCTGGATGTAGACCGCGCGGCCGATCAGCAGGCAAAAGCCCAGGCCCACCAGGGCCACGATGAACTTGCTGCGGCCGGGCGGCGTCTTGGCCGCCAGCAGCGGGCTTTGCGCATACGACAGGCTGCGCACGCTGGCCGCGGCGCGGCGGCGGTCGCCACCGTCCTTGGGCGGCTTGGGGCGCTTGGTCATGCGCGCACCGGTGGCCGGCGCCTTCTTGCTGAACAGGCCCATCAACGCACCTCCGCCGCAGGGGTGGATGCCGATGCCGCAGCGGCAGCCGGTGCCGCCGACACGCCGGTATCGGCCACGTACTGGGTCACGGCCGCGGTGGCGGTGCGCATCTGCAGCCGGTCGCGCGCCACCCTTTCCACGCGCAGATGGGTGGCCTGTTCCTGGCGCTGGGCTTCCAGGCGCTTGTAGTCGATGTCGAGCTTGGCCTGCAGCGTCTTGGCGCGGTCGATCTCGTTGAAGAGGCGCCGGGTGTCGTACGTGGTCTTGACCAGGTACAGGCAGCTGGCCAGCAGCGCGGCCAGCAGCACGATGTTGAGCCTCGTCACGACGGCTGTCCTTCCAGGTCCGGCGACTTGCGTTCGGCCACGCGCAGGATGGCCGAACGCGAGCGCGCATTGGCGGCCACTTCTTCGGCCGACGGCTTGATGCGCCCCAGCGACAGCAGCCGCGTGGGCGCCGGCTCTGCGAACGGCGCGCGGCGGTCGTAGACCTGCTTGCTCTCGCGCGCGATGAAAGTCTTGACGATGCGGTCTTCCAGCGAATGGAAGCTGATGACCGCCAGCCGGCCGCCGGGGGCCAGCAGGTCCACCGTGTCGCTCAGGACCTGTTCGAGCTCCTCAAGCTCGGCGTTGACGAAAATCCGAAGAGCCTGAAAGGTGCGCGTGGCAGGGTTCTGGCCCGGCTCACGGGTCTTGACCGCACGAGCCACGACCTCGGAAAGCTGGCCAGTGGTTCGCACCGGGTCCCCGCTTGCGCGCCGAGCCACAAGCGCCTTTGCAATCTGCACAGCAAACCGTTCTTCGCCATAGTCCTTCACCACCTGTGCGATCTGGCGCTCGTCGGCGCGAGCCAGGAAATCCGCGGCGCTTTCGCCGCGCGTCGTGTCCATGCGCATGTCCAGCGGGCCGTCGAAGCGGAAGCTGAAGCCGCGCTGCGGGTCGTCGATCTGCGGGGACGACACACCCAGGTCCAGCAGGATGCCGTCGACCCGGTGCACGCCCACGCTGGCCAGGCGTTCGCGCATGTCGCGGAAGCTGGCATGGAAGATGGAGAAACGCGGGTCTGAAACCCGCGTCGTCGCTGACTGGTCTTGTGCAGCGGCGATGGCGGCGGGGTCCTTGTCGAAGGCGATCAGGCGCCCCTGCGGCGACAGCCGCCGCAGCAGCTCGCGCGAGTGGCCGCCACGGCCGAAGGTGCCGTCCACATAGATGCCGTCGGCACGGCTGAACCAGCCTTCGACGGCCTCGTTCAGCATCACGCTGACGTGGGAGAAGGCGGCGGCGGGCTGCACGGTGCTCATCACAGGCCCAGGTCCATGAAGGCTTGCGCCACGTCGCCCTTGGACAGCTGCTCTTCTTCGTAGGCGGCCAGGCGCTGCACGTCCCACAGCTCGAAGCGGTGGCCGGTGCCCAGCAGCATCACGTCCTTGTCCAGGCCGGCCCAGGCGCGCAGCTCGGGGGAGATGAGCACGCGCGAGCCACTGTCGATCTCGACATCCACGGCGCTGCCGACGAAGAGCCGGCGAAACAGGTCGCCGTTGGTCTTCATGGCCATGATTTCTTCGCGGAAGTGCTCCCACGCGGGCCGCGGAAAGATGAGCAGGCAGTGGTTGGGATGCTTGGTGATGGTGAGCTTGTCTTGCGACAGAGCGGTCAGCACGTCGCGATGGCGAGCCGGGACGGTCATCCGCCCCTTCCCGTCCAGCGTCAACGCTGACCCACCCTGAAACACGAAACTCACCCGCTTCCCCCACCATTCACCACTCCGCCCCACTTTAGCTCACGCACCGCCCCGGGTCAACGCGGCGCGTCAGAAAATTCAATGAAATCAACTACTTACAGCCGCATCGCGAAGTAAGTGGCTGCAAAAATGGCTTCAAAAATAAGGACTTGCGGGGGGCAGTGAAAGTGATGGGTGAGCTGCAGCAACGTTGGGCGGGGCTGTCAACCCGTTCACACACTCGTGGCTGGACAGCCGCGAGCAAGGCCCCTAGTATCCCGCGAACTATTCATCCAGGGATTCATGGCCGGCACTTCGGGCACCGTCACCGACCACGCTCAAGCACTGCAGCGCCTGCTGCGCTCAGGCGCGATGTCGGCCGCCCAGCTGATGGAGCGGCTGGACATCAGCCAGCCGACGCTGTCGCGAACTATTCAGCGACTCAACGGCGCAGTCACCAGCTTTCGCACCAAGGGCGACCGCACGCCGCGTTACGCGCTGCTGCGCGACCTGCCCGGCGGCGTGCCACCCCGGCAGCGGGTGTACCGGGTGCTGCGCAGCGGCAGCATCGAGCCGTTCGCCGACCTTGAATTCCTGCACGGCGGCGCCACGCTGGAGCGCCGCGGCAGCACCACGGTGCTGCATCCCGGCCTGCCGCCCTACCTGCGCATGGCCGCGCCCGCCGGCTACCTGGGCCGCGAACTGGCGATGGCGGCAGCCGGCGACGCCCACTTTCCGGCCAGCCTGGCCGACTGGCACGACGACCACCGCGCCGCCTGGCTGCTGACGCGCGGCTTCAACCTGGCGGGCAACCTGGTGTTCGGCGACCAGTCGCTGCAGCGGGACATGGACTGGCGCGGCCTGCCGCCGACGCCGCTGGACCAGCGCGCCGCGCAATACGAGGCCCAGGCCAGCACCGCCAGCGTGGGCCCGCATGGTGCCGGCCTGGGCGGCGACCAGCCCAAGTTCCTGGCGTTGGTGGAAGACCGGGGTCATGTGCTCGTCAAGTTCGCGCGCAGGGGCAGCCGCATGGCCGAGCTGTTGCCGCTGGAACACCTGGCGCTGCGCGAGCTGGCCCGCGCGGGCGTGCCGGCGGCGCAGACGGCCTTGCTGGTCACGGCCGAACATGTGTTCCTGGAGGTGCAGCGCTTCGACCGCGTGGGGCGCCACGGCCGGGTGGGCGTGCTGTCGGCCGGCGCGGTGGACGATGCACTGTTCGGCCGGCGCGATGCCTGGCCCGAGTTCGCCGCGCGCTGCGAACAGGCCCGCGTGCTGCGCGCGGCCGATGCCCGCCACGTGGACACGCTGGCCGCCTTCAGCGAGCTGATCGGCAACAACGACCGCCACTTCGAGAACCTGGCGCTGCTGATCGGCGAAGACGGCAACTACGCCGGCCTGGCCCCGGCCTACGACATCCTGCCGATGCGTTATGCCTCGCTGGGCGGCGGCGTGGACCCGGCGCTGCTGCCCATCACGCCCCGGGTGGGCAGCATCGGCGCCCGCCCCGAGGTCTGGGGCCGCGCCTGGCAGGCCGCCGAGCGCTTCTGGCAGGCCGCGCACACCGAAGACCTGCCGGCGCCCCTGTCGCCCGAGCTGCGGCAGCTGGCCGCCGTCAATCTGTCAGTGGCGCGGGCGTTCGTGGCGCCGCTGCTGCCGGCGGGGCGCTGAGGCGGCGTCGGGCGGCCCGCTCGCGCAGCTGGTCACGCACGCTGCGGGCATGCCGGCCCTGCGGCGGCACGATCTGCGGCGGTCCGTCGCCGTCCACCCGGTAGGCGGCGCAGCTGAAGGCGTCGTTGACGCCGACCCCGGCATCGATCCGCTCGAACTGGGCCATGTCCTCGTAGGCGTGCAGGTCGATGGCGACCGGCGGCGGCCCTGCGTCACCGACCGCGCTCCAGGCGAACACACTGAACGGGCAATCGCGCCGCACCGACCGGTTGTCGACGACCAGCAGCTGCGTTGTGCGGGGCTGCGTCCGGGTCACCACCGCCGTGCGGCCGACGATGCGCAGCCGCGGGCAGTTGAAGTGCAGGTTGTAGAAGTCGATGCTGCCGGCCGACAGCTGCACATAGCCGAAGCTGCGGCCTTGGCATTCATACCAGCCATCGAGCTGGGCGTGAGAAGGCGTGCCGAAGGCCAGCGCCAGCGCCGCCAGGCTGAGGCTTGCAGCAAGAGGGGGCATGTCAGGGCTTTGCGCGGAACGACGGTCGCACCAATATTCACGCATAACGCTTCACAGTGCATCACCGGCACTACTCTCGGCCTTGTTGTTTTGCTGCGTTCCCCCACCCGCGAACCACCATGCCACTGACTACCCTCCCATCGCTCTTCGCCCACAAGGCCTGGTCCAACGACGAGCTGTTCACGGCCCTGGCTGCCGTGGGCGACCAGCAGGCCGACCAACGGCGCCGCTGCATCCGCACGCTCAACCATATCTACGTGGTCGACCGCATCTTCCAAGCCCACCTGAGCGGCGAGCGGCGGCCCTTCGATGCGACCAACACCCCGGAAACGCCCACGCTGGCACAGCTGCGCCGCGACGTGGCAGCCACCGACGCCTGGTACCTGCAGTACGTGTCGGGTCTGTCAGCCACCGAAGCGGCCGAGGTCATCAACTTCCACTTCACCGACGGCGACGCAGGCCGCATGTCACGCGAGGAAATGCTGATGCACGTCATCACGCACGGCGGCTACCACCGCGGCGCGGTGGGGCAGATGCTGGGGGCGCTGGACCTGCCGGTGCCGCGCGACCTGTACACCAAGTTCCTGCATCAGGCCGAGCCGGGCAGGCGCAGCCAGCCTGGCTGAGCCGCCACCACGTTCATCGCGTCCGCCTGCGCGCCCACGCCAGCACCCCCACGCCGCCCAGCCACAAGGCCAGCGTGCCCGGCTCGGGCACCGGGGGCGTGAGCACCCGCACCGAGACGGCCAGGTCGGCCTGACCGACGTCGATGAAGCAGCTGCCGCAGGTGAAGGGGTTGTCCGAGTAGCGCTCGAACAGCACCCGCAGCGTGGCCTGGTTCACCGTGCCGGGCACGGCCGTGGCGGCCAGCGTGTACTGGCCCAGGCCCTGGCCGAGGCCGTCGTACGGCATGCGCCACACCGTGTTGCCGGCCGGCAGCACGCCACCGGCAGGGCCGCCCGCCAGGCCGATCAGGTCGGTGTAGCTGCCGGCGCCCGGCACTGTCTCGGCCACCAGGGCCGATCCGATGAAGCTCAGCCATTCCAGCGGCTGGGCCTGCAGCCGGAAGCCCCAGCCCACCGTCTCGCCGGGCAGGCCCTTGAGGTCGCCGCCGGGGGCGGTCAGTTCGATCAGCGGCAGCGCCGCGGCCGGCTGCGCCGCGCACAGGCCGGCTGCGCACAGGGCGGCAGCGGCCAGCAGGCGCCGGCCCGGGGCCTTGCGCGCGCGATGGATGCACAAGTTGTCCATACAAGTCTCCGGAAGTCAGCGTCCCTGAAACCGCCTTCAGCGGATCAGGCTCACGGCGGTGGTGGTGGTGTAGCTGCCGTCGTTGGCCGTCAGGCTCAGCGTCAGGCGCACGCGGGTGGCGGTGGCGGGCCAGCGCAGCAGCAGCTCGGGCGTGGCGCTGCCGCCGGCCGCCAGGCTGGGCAGCGCGATCGGCAGGCCACCGCGCACGGTGACGTTGCCGCTGCCGCTGAGCACTTCCACGCCGATGCTGTTGATCTGCACCCCCACCGCCGCACCCGGCCCGTTGTTGACGATGCGCAGCGGCACATAGCGCTCATCACCGGCGCCACTGCGGCGCGGGCCGCCACTGCTGGCATACAGCACCGGCAGGCCGCTGGCCGAAGGCTGCACGTCCAGCGTCAGCGGCACGGTGTTCTCGCCGGGCTGGCCGTCGCTCACCAAGAAGCTGGCGGCGTAGCGGCCGGCGGGCAGCTGCAGCGCCGCGGCGTTCAGGCCCACGCGCCATTCGTTGCCCACCTGCTGCGCCTGGGCCCAGGCCGGCAGCTTGCCCAGCTTGACCGCGGCCTGCGCACCGGCGATCTTCAGCGCCTGCGGCGCGGGCAGCGGGCCACCTGGCGGCAGCGTGAAGCTGACCGACGCCGGCTGCACCTCGATGCGCGGCAGCACCTCCAAAGGCGTGAGCCCGGTGCGGCTGGCCAGATAGGTGGGCCCGCCCGAGTACTCGGCCACCAGCTGGTGCACGCCCTGGTTCAGGCTGCGGCTGGGCACCACGAACTCCAGCTTCAGGTCCACGCCCGAGCCCTGGACGTTGCGCGTGCCCAGGTCGCGGTAGGTGGCGGGCTGCGTGTCCGTCGGCGGCGTCAGCACTTCGCGCAGCGTCACGGCGCCGCCGCTGATGGGCATCTTGGGCACCCGCGCCAGCAGTTGCACGGTCAGCCGCGCTTCTTCAGGCTGGCGCACCACCGCCCGCGCGGGGTTGATGCCGATCAGCAGCTCGGGCTGGATGCGGTAGAGCACCGGAATCTGGCTGACCGTGCCGCTGCCGTCCTGGTAGCCCACCGACACCGTGCCCTTGTATTCGCCCGGGTCCGCCGGGGCCTGCGGCGCCAGGCTCACCCGCAGGCGGTTGCCGGCCTCGCGCACGGCGGTGCCGTCGGTCCAGCTCAGCTGCAGCCACTCCACATCGGCCTTGGCCACCAGGCTGCGCGGCTGGTCGGTGCGGCCATAGACGGTGATGTCGCGCGGCTCGGTGGGCTTGAGCCCCACCGGGGTGATGAACTGCAGCGTGCCGGGCAGCGCGATGGGGTCCCGCTGGTCCACCAGTGCATGGTTCAGCCACACGTCCTGGCCCCCTGCGGCCCGCATCAGCGCATCGTTGATGTGCGGCAGCGTGGGCACCGCAAAGCGGTAGCCGTTGCCGAACTCCCGCTTGCAGGTTTCTTCGCCGCGCGTCCACACGTCGGCCGCCTGCGTCACGCGAAAGCCACGCGACTGGAAGTTCTGGCTCGCGTCCACCAGCGCGCAGGCAAAGCGCCGCGGCTCCGCCGGCGGGCGCGAGGCCCAGCGGCCGGTGTTGCCACGCAGCATGACCGGGCCTGCGCGGCCGTAGTCGTTGGGCTCGAAGGTCCACACGCTGCCGGCGATGCGGTCGTCCTTCTCGTAGCTGCGGAAGATGGTGATGGCCGAGTCGCCCAGCGCATCCAGGTAGTCCAGACCGACCACCGAGACGCCGCAGCGCAGCAAGGTGGCCACCGCCTGCCCGGAAGGAATGAGACCGGTCATGTCGAAGAGGTTGCTGGCCGAGCGGCCCTCGGCCACCGCGCCCCACATCCACTTCGGGCGTGAGTAGATGGCGCGGCCATCGCCGTCGGTGCAGACACTGAGGTCGAAGTCCTTGGGATGGTCGTTGGTGGTGGCGTAGTTGGCGTCGAAGTACCACATGTAGGTGGTGCTGCTGATCTGCGAGTTGCGCGTGGCCAGCAGCACCTGCTTGCCGGCCGCCCGCACCTGCGCCACCGTCGGCCACTGCTTCGGATCAGCGGCGCGCTTGTAGACGGTGTTGCCGAAGTAGTGGTTGATCAGCTCGCCCAGGCCGGCGGTGTTGTCGCCTACATGCTCGTCGAGCTTGATGAACAGCACCTCGTCGGGGTTGTCGCGCAGCCAGTTGCGGATCTCGTCGAACACATAGGCCAGGCGCCGACGGTAGCTGGGCAGGCACACCTGCTTGCCGTTGTGGCACACCACGTACTGGCCTTCGGAATAGTGCGGGTCGATCTCCAGGAAGCGCACGCCCATGCGCAGCTGGTCGGTGATCGAGTAGGTCTGGTTGGACTGGTCGATGCCGAAGCCCTGGTTGCGGCTGCTGAACGCGTTGTGGCCGCTGACGTGCGGCACCCAGTTGATCGGCTCGTTGACCGAGATGCCGTAGCGCTGCTGCTTCAGCGCCCATTCCAGCCAGGCATTGCGGCCGGCCCAGATGCGCCGCTTGTCGTTGACGCAGACGCCGTTGCTTTCCTTCAGGTCGTACTCGCACGAACCCAGGCCCGTGTCGTAGTACTCCTGGTCGGTCCATTTGCACACCCGCTGGTTTTCGCCGCCGCAGTCGGGTATGTGTACCGCCGCCTGCGCGGGCGGCGAGGCCACCATGGTGGCCACCAGCGCGGCCAGGCTGGCCAGCGCGCTCCTCATCCATTGCTTCATGGTCGTGACTCCTTGCCCCAAGGCCGGCCGATGGCGCGGCGCTGCGTATTGGGCGGGCGCAGGGGGCGCGCGCTCAATACGAACTACGGCGTAGCGGGCCAGGGCGCGGCCCCTGCCAGGCTAGGGATTCACAGGCGATGGCGGATGGACCAGGCCACCAGCTCGGCCGCGTTGCGCAGGCCCAGCTTGCGGGCGATGTTCTCGCGGTGCTTGCGCACCGTGTGCTCCGAGATGCCCAGCTCGCGCCCGATGGCCTTGCTGGCCATGCCCCGGCCCACGCGGGCGGCGATGTCGAGTTCGCGGCTGCTCAGCGGCTCTCGCTCGGCGCTGTTCTCGCGCTCGAACACGCTGGCCAGTTCCACGCTCACGTAGTAGCCGCCGGCAGCCACGCTGAAGATGGCGCCGATCAGCTCGTCGGCGTCGTCGGTCTTGAGCACATAGCCATGCGCGCCGTACGAGAGCGAGGCACGCACCGAAGAAGCGTCCTGCCGGGCGGTGACCACCAGCACCCGCGTGGGCAGTTGCTCCTGCGTGATGGCCTGCATCACGTCCAGGCCGTCCAGGCCCGGCAGGCCCAGGTCCAGCAGCAGCAGGTCGGGCTGCAGGCGCCGCGTGAGAGCCACTGCCGTGGGGCCGTCACCCGCTTCCGCCAGCCACTGGATGCGTGCTTCACGCGACAGCACCAGCTTCAGACCCTGCCGCACCAGGGCATGGTCTTCCGCGACGACGATGCTGATAATCCGGCCGGCCTCCACGCCGGAAACATAGCATGAAGGTTGTTGCAGACGGCGCTGACGACGAGCGCGAAGTGCGCCGAGAGCTGCTGGCCACGCTGCTGTCGCACCGGCGCACGGTGGCGTTGGGCAACGTGCTCATCTGCCTGACCACCACCGCCGTGCTGCTGGGCCATGGCGTGCGCCAGGGGGTGCTGCCCTGGGCCGCGGTGGTGCTGCTGCTGGCGGCGCTGCGCCACCGCCATGCGCTGCAGCTGGCGCCGCGCCTGGCTGCGCTGAACATGGCCGGCCTGCTGGCCGCGGAGCGGCAGGTCTTCTGGCTGATGGCGCTGCAGGGCCTGTCGTGGGGGGTGCTGCCGTGGGTGAGCTACACCGGCCGCAATGCCTTCCTCGACTTCTTCTCGGTGGCCATGCTGGTGGGCATGAACAGCGGTGCCGTCAACTCGGCCGCGCCCCTGCCCAAGGCGCTGCGTGTGTACCTGCTCACGGCCCAGCTGCCCTTCATCGCGCAGTCGATCCTGATCGGCGGCGGCGTGTCGCTGGCAGGCGGACTCACCATCGCGTTCTCGCTGGTGGTGCTGATGGCCTTCGGCCGCAACCAGCATGCAGCCATGCGCCACACGCTGCAGGTCACGCGACAGAACGCCCGGCTGGCCGAGGCGCTGCGCGTGGAGCGCGATGCGGTGCAGGCCGCGCTGCGGGCCAAGAGCCTGTTCCTGGCCGGCGTCAGCCACGACCTGCGCCAGCCGGTGCATGCGATGGCGCTGCACCTGCGCTTTTTGCGCTCGCTGCGCGCCGACGAGCTGTCGCCGCAACGGGTGGCCGAGCTGTGCACGCCGATGGACGGCGCGATGCGCGCGATGACGGGCCAGCTGACGCGGCTGCTGGAACTCTCTCGCCTGGAAGCGGGCGAAGCGCAGGTGGCGCGGCGGCCGATCGACCTGCCCGCCTTCATCGCGGAGCGGCTGGCGCAGTTCGCGGCGCAGGCAGCCGACAAGGGGCTGCAGTTGCGCAGCCGCACCGGCGCCACGGCCCGCACCGCCTGGGCCGACAGCGACCCGATGATGCTGCAGTCCATCGTCGACAACCTGTTGAGCAACGCACTGCGCTACACCCGCCAGGGCGGCGTGCGGCTGGTGTTGCGGCGGCGCGGCGACCTTTGGCTGCTGCAGGTGATCGACAGCGGGCCGGGCATTCCGGGCGAGGTGCTGCCGCAGCTCTTCGTCGCCTACCGCCGCTTCGACGACCGCAGCAGCCGCCACGACGAAGGCCAGGGCCTGGGCCTGGCGCTGGTGCACAAGCAGTCCGAGCGGCTGGGGCATGCGCTGGCGGTGCGCTCGCGCGTGGGCCATGGCAGCAGCTTCGGCCTGCTGTTGCCGGCCTGCGAGCCGCCGGCGTGACGGGCCGTGTGGGCCACACATTTCGTCTATAGTCGAAATATGGAAGAGTCAGACGTCATCGCGGGCCTCGCTGCCCTGGCCCATGCCGTTCGCCTGCAGGTGTTTCGCGCCCTGGTGGTGGCCGGGCCGGCTGGCCTCACGCCCGGCGTGATGCAGGAAGGCCTGGGCATTGCCGCGGCCACGCTGTCCTTTCACCTGAAGGAGCTGTCGCGCAGCGGCCTGGTGTCGGTCGAGCGAGAGAGCCGCTTCCTGATCTACCGCGCCGAGATCGCGCGCATCAACCAGATGGTGGGCTACCTCACCGAGAACTGCTGCGCCGGCATGGCCTGCGTGCCGCAGCCGGCACCGGCCTGCGGCTGCTGAAGGCGCCTGCGGCATGACGACGGCCACCCCACAAGCACCCGCGCCGGCCATCGGCTTTTTCGAGCGTTACCTCAGCGTGTGGGTGGCGCTGTGCATCGTCGTGGGCATCCTGCTGGGGCAGGCTGCACCCGGTGTGTTCCAGGCCATCGGCCACCTGGAGCTGGCCAGGGTGAACCTGCCGGTGGGGGTGCTCATCTGGGTGATGATCATCCCGATGCTGCTGAAGATCGACTTCTCGGCACTCGGGCAGGTCAAGGCACATGTGCGCGGCATCGGCGTCACGCTGTTCATCAACTGGGCGGTCAAGCCGTTGTCGATGGCGCTGCTGGCGTGGATCTTCGTGCGGCAGGTGTTTGCGCCCTGGCTGCCCGCCGAGCAGCTGGACAGCTACGTGGCCGGCCTCATCCTGCTGGCAGCCGCGCCTTGCACGGCGATGGTGTTCGTCTGGAGCCAGCTGTGCAAGGGCGACCCCTACTTCACGCTGTCGCAGGTGGCCCTGAACGACGCCATCATGGTGGTGGCCTTCGCGCCCATCGTGGCGCTGCTGCTGGGCCTGTCGTCCATCACCGTGCCGTGGGACACGCTGCTCACCTCGGTGGGCCTGTACATCGTGGTGCCGGTGGTCATCGCGCAGGCGTGGCGCCAGCGGCTGCTGTCGCGCGGCACTGCGCACCTCCAGGCGGTGGCGGCGCGGCTGGGGCCGTTCTCGATCGCGGCGCTGCTGCTCACGCTGGTGCTGCTGTTCGCGTTTCAGGGGCAGGCCATCCTGGCGCAGCCGCTGGTCATCGCGCTGCTGGCGGTGCCCATCCTCATCCAGGTGGTGCTGAACTCGGGTCTGGCGTACTGGCTCAACCGCCGCATGGGCGTGCAGCACTGCGTGGCCGGTCCGTCGGCGCTCATCGGCGCCAGCAATTTCTTCGAACTGGCGGTGGCGGCGGCCATCAGCCTGTTCGGCTTCCAGTCCGGCGCGGCCCTGGCCACCGTCGTGGGCGTGCTCATCGAAGTGCCCGTGATGCTGGCCGTCGTGGCGGTCGTCAACCGTTCCCGCGCCTGGTACGAGCGCGGCCTTGCACAGGTCTGATGCCATGATCCCCGTCACCATCTTCCACAACCCCGCCTGCGGCACCTCCCGCAACACGCTGGCGCTGATCCGGCATGCCGGCATCGAGCCCACGGTGGTCGAGTACCTGAAGACGCCACCCAGCAAGGCCGAGCTGCAGGCCCTGCTGCGGGCAATGGATATGCCGGTGCGCGCGCTGCTGCGCGAAAAGGGCACGCCCTACGCCGAGCTGGACCTGGGCAACGCCAGGTGGACCGACGATGAGCTGCTGGACGCCATCGGCCGCCACCCGGTGCTGATGAACCGGCCGGTGGTGGTGACGCCGCTGGGCACCAAGCTGTGCCGACCTTCGGAGGCGGTGCTCGAGCTGCTGCCCGTGCCGCCGCTGCCGCCCTTCACCAAGGAAGACGGTGAGCAGGTGGTGGACGACGGAGTGCGCCTTGGTGACTGAGCCCGATCAACTGCCGTCGCTGCAGCGCGACCTGCTGCCCACGCCCAGCGCGCAGCAACTGGCGGTGGCCGCACCCTCCACCCATGCGCCACGCATCCTGATGCTGTACGGCTCGCTGCGCGAGCGCTCGTACAGCCGGCTGCTGACTTACGAAGCCGCGCGCCTGCTGCAGGCCCTGGGGGCCGAGGTGAAGATCTTCGACCCCGCCGGCCTGCCGCTGCCCGATGGGGCGCCTGACGATCACCCCAAGGTGCAGGAGCTGCGCACGCT
>NZ_CAXFDV010000007.1:0-7589 GCF_964001545.1 uncultured Aquincola sp. | reverse complement strand
GTGTCGCTGACCATCGAGTGCCAGCAAAGCAGCATCGACTTTCGCCTGCGCACCCGCTACCTGGACAAGCAGGCCCACAGCCTGGACGAGGCGCTGGCGCTGGTCAAGCACCACTGCGACCGGAAAGAGGCGGTGTCCATCGGCCTGCTGGGCAACGCCGCCGAGGTGCTGCCCGAATTGGTGCGCCGCGCGCAGGCCGGCGGCCCGCGCCCCGACCTGGTGACCGACCAGACCTCGGCCCACGATCTGATCAACGGCTACCTGCCGCCCGGCTGGACGGTGGAACGCTGGAAGGCCGCGCAGCACGACCCCGCCCAGCATGCCGAGTTGCAGGCCGCCGCGGCGCAGGGCTGCGCGCAGCATGTGCAGGCCATGCTCGACTTCCAGGCCATGGGCATTCCCACGGTGGACTACGGCAACAACATCCGCCAGGTGGCCTTCGACCAGGGCGTGCAGAACGCGTTCGACTTCCCCGGGTTTGTGCCCGCCTACATCCGCCCGATGTTCTGCGAGGGCAAGGGCCCGTTCCGCTGGGTGGCGCTTTCGGGCGACCCGGAAGACATCTACAAGACCGATGCCAAGATCAAGGAGCTGTTCCCGGCCAACCGCCACACCCACCGCTGGCTGGACATGGCGCGGGAGCGCATCAGCTTCCAGGGCCTGCCGGCGCGCATCTGCTGGCTGGGCCTGGGTGAGCGGCATGTGGCCGGCCTGGCCTTCAACGAGATGGTGCGCACCGGCGAGCTGAAGGCGCCCATCGTCATTGGCCGCGACCACCTGGATACCGGCTCGGTGGCCAGCCCCAACCGCGAGACCGAAGCGATGAAGGACGGCACCGACGCGGTGAGCGACTGGCCGCTGCTGAACGCGCTGCTCAACACTGCCGGCGGCGCCACCTGGGTGAGCCTGCACCACGGCGGCGGCGTGGGCATGGGTTACTCGCAGCATGCCGGCATGGTGATCGTGGCCGACGGCACCGACGAGGCCGAGCGCCGCCTGGCCCGCGTGCTGGTCAACGACTGCGCCTCGGGCGTGATGCGCCATGCCGATGCCGGTTACGAGGCCGCGGTGGCCTGCGCGCAACGCCATGGGCTTAAGCTTCCGATGATTCGCTGACCACCGGAGGCCTTCCGCCATGCATTGCGACGCGCTGTGGCATCACCTTCACCTGGCCACCATGGCCGAAGGCAGTTCCTACGGCGCCATCGAGCATGGCGCCATCGCGGTGGCCGACGGCCGCATCGTGTGGCTGGGCCCCGAGGCCGAACTGCCCGCCGGCCTGCGGCCCGAGCGCGAGCACGACGGCGGCGGCCGCTGGGCCACGCCCGGCCTGGTCGATTGCCACACCCATGCGGTGTATGCCGGCAACCGCAGCGACGAGTTCGAGGCGCGGCTCAACGGCGTGCCCTACGAAGCCATCGCCCGCCGCGGCGGCGGCATCGTGTCCACGATGCGCGCCACTCGGGCGGCCACGCCCGAGGCGCTGTTCGCCGCCAGCCGGCGGCGCGTGGCCAACCTGCTGGCCGAAGGCGTCACCACGCTGGAGATCAAGTCCGGCTACGGCCTGGACACCGTGACCGAAGCCAAGATGCTGCGCGTGGCCCGCCAACTGGGCCGGCTGCTGCCGGTGCGGGTGCACACCACGTTCCTGGGTGCGCATGCCTTGCCGCCCGAATATGCCGGCCGGCCCGACGACTACATCCGCGTGGTGTGCGAAGAGATGCTGCCCGCGCTGGTGGCCGAAGGCCTGGTGGATGCGGTGGATGCCTTTTGCGAGGGTATCGGCTTCACCCCCGCGCAAACCGAGCAGGTGTTCCGCGCCGCCCAGGCGCGCGGCCTGCGCGTGAAGCTGCATGCCGAGCAGTTGAGCGACCAGGGCGGCGCCGCGCTGGTGGCCCGCTACCAGGGCCTGTCGGCCGACCACCTGGAACACCTCAGCCCCGAAGGCGTGGCCGCGATGGCTGCCGCCGGCACGGTGGCCGTGCTGCTGCCGGGCGCCTTCTACTTTCTGCGCGAACCCCGGCTGCCGCCGGTGCAGGCCCTGCGTGAGGCGGGCGTGCCGATGGCGGTGTCCACCGACTGCAACCCGGGCACCTCGCCCATGCCGTCGATGCTGGCGGCGCTGAACATGGCCTGCACCCTGTTCCGGCTGACGCCCGAAGAAGCCCTGGCCGGCGCCACCCGTCATGCGGCCACTGCCCTGGGCGTGCAGCATGAAGTGGGCCTGCTGGCCGTCGGCCGCGAAGCCGACGTGGCGCTGTGGGACATCGACCGACCGGCCGACCTGTGCTACACGCTGGGCTACAACCCGTGCTGGCGGGTGCTCAACAGCGGCCACCTGCGGCTGCCGGCGGTGTAGCGGCCACCGCCCGGGTGCCGGCTTGCCGGCACCCTGATTGCCAAACCTGCGGCACACAGCGCAGGGAGCAGGCGGCATGGCCGAATCGAAGATGGCGATCTACGGCGCAATCGGCGCCAACGTGGCCATCGCCACCACCAAGTTCATCGTGGCCGGCATCACCGGCAGCTCGGCCATGCTGAGCGAAGGCATCCATTCGGCGGTGGACACCGGCAATGGCATCCTGCTGCTGATCGGCACGCACCTGAGCGAGCGTCCGCCCAGCGAAGAACATCCCTTCGGCCACGGCAAGGAGCTGTTCTTCTGGAGCCTGATCGTCGCGGTGCTGATCTTCGGCCTGGGCGGCGGCGTGTCGCTGTTCGAAGGCATCCAGCACATCCGCCACCCCGAGCCGCTGACCGACCCGCACTGGAACTACATCGTGCTGGGCGCTGCCTTCGTGTTCGAGGGCATCAGCTTTTCCATTGCGCTGCGCCAGTTCATGCGCGAGCGGCGGCCCGGCCCCTTCTGGCAGAGCGTGACCACCAGCAAGGACCCCACCACCTACACCGTGCTGGCCGAAGACTCGGCCGCGCTGCTGGGCCTGCTGGTGGCGGCCGGCGGGGTGTACGCCAGCCACCGCTGGAACATCCCTGAGCTGGACGGCGCCGCCTCGGTGGTCATCGGCCTGCTCCTGGCCGGCGTGGCCGTGCTGCTGGTGCGTGAAGCCCGCGGCCTGTTGATCGGCGAGGGCATCCGCCCCGAAACCGCCCGCCAGGTGCGTGCGTTCGCGCTGCAAACCCCCGGCGTGCGCGCCGTCGGCCGCCCGCTGTCGATGTACATCGCCCGCGACGAGGTGCTGCTGACCCTGGATGTCGAATTCGACCCCAACCTGCCCGCCGCCCGCGTGGCCGAAGCGGCGGCGCACATCGCCAGGACGATCCGGGAGCGCTATCCGATGATCACGCAGACGTCGGTGCAGCCGCGGCTGTGCACCCCTGCAGCGGCGTGAGGCGCCGCTGAAGCCAGGCGACAGCTGCTGATCGATCGACACAAGGGCAGGCTGGGCGGTGCAAGCTCGGGCTCACGACTTGTGCAGACCGATGCGGAGGGTGCCTCAGTGGCGAAAAAAAGAAACAAGGGTGGGCGCGAGGCCCGCAAAGTAACGGAAGCGGGTATCAGCCTGATTGCTTTTGGCCTGCTGTTCCTGGTGCTGCCTTTGATCGTCGGCCGCTCGCCCCTGGTACAGGCGCTGCTGCACTTGCGCAGTGTCGCCGGTTGGATGATGGCGGGTGGTGCGGCCTTGTTGTTGCTGGGTTGGGGCATGGCGCGCATTTCTGCGGCGCGCGGGTCCGGGCCGGCATCCCCAGGACCTGAGGCGCCTCGGCAGGCGAAAGCGCGTCCCGCGCGCGCAGAAACCTTGCTGGACGCAGCGCCAGACCTGCCCGCCGGCCGACGCGAGCCGGTGATGGCCGCCGCCCCGCTGCGACCGGACGCCTGGAGCGAACAGGTGTTCGACGTCATCGAGTGGCGTCGCTTCGAAGCGGTGGTCGAGCGCCTTTTCCAGCAGGCCGGTTTCGAAACCACCTCCCAGTCGCACGGCGCAGACGAAGGCGTGGACATCTGGCTGTATTCGCGCCACCAACCCGGCGAGCCGGTGAGCCTGGTGCAGTGCAAGCACTGGAGGGGCAAGCGCGTGGGCGTGGACAAGGTGCGCGAGCTGCGGGGCGTGATGGCGGCACGCAGCGTGCGGCGCGGCCAGTTCGCCACCACGTCGGGCTTCACGCCCGATGCCGTGGCCTTTGCGCGCGACAACGGCATTCACCTGCTGGACGTGGCGCGGCTGCTCGACCTCATCCGCACCCGCACGCCCGAGCAACAGAGCGAGTTGCTGGCGGTGGCGCTGGAAGGCGACTACTGGCGGCCGACCTGCGTCAACTGCGGCATCAAGATGATCGACCGCCAGCCCCGCGGCGGCGGCGCAGCCTTCTGGGGGTGCACCCGCTTCCCGGACTGCCGCACCACGCTGCCGATGCGGGCGGGCTGAGAGCCCCGTCAGGACGCGTCCGGCTGGCCCGCACGCACCGGAAACCACTCCCCGGGCTTCACCACCTGCGGCTGCGCGGTGTCGGCCATGTAGTGCGGCGACATGATCTGCACGCCGTGCTCGTTGAACACGTCCTGGATGTGGCCGTGCAGCTGGTTCATCGCTTCGGCGCGGCGGCGTGGGGCGCTGCGGTCGGCCTGGGCGCACAGGCGGTACTCGACGTAGAAATCCGACAGCGCGGTCTGCACCACATAGGGCGGCGGCTCGGTGGCCACGCCGGGGGTGCGGCGCGCGGCTTCCAGCAGCATGTGGTGCACCTGCCGCCAGGGCGTGGCATAGCCGATGGTCACGGCCGTGTGCAGCACGAACTGCCCATCGCCCACCAGTCGCGAGAAGTTGCGCACCGGCTGGCCGGCGATCACCGCATTGGGCAGGCTCACCGCTTCGCCCAGGCCGGTGTGGATCTGCGTGGCAAAGAGGCCCATGTGCGACACCGTGCCTTCCACCTCGCCGATCTTCACGTACTCGCCCGGCCGCATCGCGCGCGAGTACATCAGGCTCAGCCCCGACATCGCCTGCCCCACCGCGCCGGAGGCGCCCAGCGACAGCATCAGGCCGGCCAGCACCGTCACGCCCTTGAACGATTCGCTCTGCGCGCCGGGCAGGTAGGGGTAGGCGATGGCCAGCGCAAACAGCCACACCACCAGGTGGCCCAGGCGGCGCGTGGGGCCGGCGGTGTCGCGGTCCAGCCAGGCCAGTTGCAGCTCGCCCGCCTCCACCCGGCGCAGCAGCAGGCTCAGGGCGCGCGTGGTCAGCCAGGCCAGCGCAAAGATGGAAGCGGCCGTCAGCAGCCCCGGCACCGCGCCGGCCGTGGCCAGCGCGAACTGCTGCAGCAGCTCCAGCAGCCAGAGCGAAGCCCGCTCGCCCCAGGGCCGGGTGTACGCAAACTGCCGCAGCACGAAGGTGGCCCACAGCTCGGCCAGCAGCAGCGCGCCGCCCCAGGCCAGGGCGGTGGCCAGCCAGCGCACACCGCCGTGGGCATGGCGGCCATAGGTGCCCACCAGGCTGCTGGTCGGGTGCTGTTGCTGCCAGCGGTGCAGGGCCATGTCCAGCCGCTGCACCAGCCGGCGACGGGCCCGGAACAGGGCCCAGGCCAGCGCCGCGGCCAGCAGCGTGGCCGCCGTCGCGGTGGCCGCGGCCACCGCCAGCTGCCGCGGGTCGCGCATCTCGCGCGCCTCGGCCACGGCGGCCTGCAGCCGGTGCGCGGTCTGCCGCGTGGCGGCTTCCAGCAGCACGCCGGGGCGCGCCCCGCCCACGTCTTCAGGCAGCAGGAAAAAGACGGTCTGGCGATCGACCTGGAAGCGCACCGCCTCGCCGGCCGCATCGTGCGTCACTGTGCCGGGGCCGGGCTGGGCGGCCACCGTTTCGATGGCCTGGCGGGCCAGTTCGGCGCGTTCGGCCGGGGTGTCGCCCAGCAGCGGTGCGCGCAGGGTGGCGATGAGCCGGTGATGCAGTTCGACCGATGCGGGCGGCGCTGCGGCCAGGCTGGGGCTGGTGGCCGCCGCGTCGGGCGGCTCGGGCTGCGCGCTGCCGGGCCGGGCGGTCACGCACAGCAGCAGCACGACCAACCGCAGCGCCGGCCCGCGCATGCGCGGTGCCACGAGCCCGCCGCCGCCTTGCCATCCCCGCTGCCCCAGGCCCCACCGCATCCGCCCACCCCTGCCGCCTGCCATGCCGTACCCGGCCGGTGGATGTTACGGGGGCAGGCACTGCGCAGCGGCCTGCCGCGCTCTGCTGAAGTAGGGAGGCGGCTTTTGCGCGGCTGACCCACACTGGCGGCCGACTGGCAACAGGAGCGGTGCATGCGCAGGCATCCGGGGCAGGAGCGCGTGGCGACTTGGAAGGCGGGCAAGGCAGCGCCAGCGCGGCTGCCCGCCCGCGCGGCGCTGTGGGCCGCCGTGCTGGCAGGCCTGCTCAGCGCCTGCGGCACGCCACCGCCTGCCACCTCGGTCGGCCCCGGGTTGCTGGACGAGGCGCCACCGGCGGCCGGGCCGCAGCAGCAGCCGACCGAACGCGCCCCGCTGCTCACTGGCCAGGCGCTGCGTGATGCCGCCGACTTCTACTGGCCTTATGCCGCGCTGGCGGCCGAGGTGTATGCGGTGGATGGCCGGCCCGACAGCTACACCGCGCTGGCCTTCGATTCACCGTCGCTGCGGCAGGAAGTGCGCGGCTCGGGCCATGTGCGGGCACAGACCTTCGTGCGCCAGCTCGACGACATGGACACCGTCAGCGCCTATGAGAAGCGCTACGAGCTGCTGTGCGGCCTGCGCGCCCGCCAGGAGGCTGCGGCCAGCGGCGATACCGGCCGCGCCGAGCTGCTGGCGCGCCACTGCGCCACGCTCGATGCCCGGCAGGACGCGCAACTGGCCCGCCAGCTGGCGCTGGAAGAGCGCGGCGATGCGCAGCCCAACCAGTACGTCGATGCCCGGCCCGCCGACGACGAAGACTGCCGCTACACCCGGCGCGAGCCCAGCGTGCCGGTGAATGAAGCCCTGCGCGAATACCAGTGGTCGCGCCTGCCCGAGTTCCAGGCCGAGGCGCAGGCCCGAGGCTGGTCGCTGTTCGTGCCCGACCTGGCCATCGACGTGTGGCGCCGCCCGCGCGCGCCGGTGGACGGCGTGCCGGTGTTCGAGTACGCCATCGTCTACCGCGGCACGGTGGGGGGCGGCGGCTGGGTGTCCAACCTGCGTGGCGTCACCTCGTTCACGCCCTTCGTCTGGGACCAGTACCGGCAGGCCGAGCGGGCCAGCCGCATGATCATCGGCCGCATCCAGCGCCTGCATGCGCTGAGCGACCTGCTGCACGAGCGCCGCACGGCCACGCAGCCCTACATCACCACCGTCGGCCATTCGCTGGGCGCCGGGCTGGCGGTGTACATCCAGCTGCTCAACCCGGAAGTCACGCGCAGCGTGGGCTTCAACCCGTCGCCGGTGGACGGCACCTCGATGATCCAGGTGGGCGATGCACCGCGGGCGCGCAAGCCCTCGCGCGCGGTCATCAACCAGCAGATCGCGCAGGGCCTCCGCCGGGTGGACCCCGGCGACGCCGGTCAGCGCGGCCAGGCACCGGCGCAGGCCGCCATCTTCCAGATGCACGAGGAAGGCGAGGTGCTCAGCCGCTTCAGCGGCTGCACACCCGGCCCGC
>NZ_CAXFDV010000006.1:0-3564 GCF_964001545.1 uncultured Aquincola sp. | reverse complement strand
GGCTGGGTGTTCTGCTCGTCGGGCACCGGCTCGCCACGGGTCGCCGGGACGCGCATCGTGTTCACGGCCGGGCGCGATGTGGCGCATGAAAGCCTCCAGGGCCGCGGCCTTCTCGGCCACCGCCTCGAAGCTGCCGTACACCACCGCCGAGCGGTAGTTCATGCCGTGGTTGAAGGCCGCGCGTGCCAGCACCAGGCCGTCGACGTGGGTGATGGTGACGCAAGCCTGCGTGCCCTTGACCAGCAGCTTGATCAGGCGCCCGCCATTGGAGCCACGGATGTACAGGTGGTCTCCGATGCGCCAGCAGGCCGTGGGAATGCATGCTCCCTGGCCCCGCCAGCGGCAGCTGCACGAATGCCTGCGCCAGGCCATCCGCCAAGGCACGCTGGGCAGCGGGGTGCGGCTGCCCGCCAGCCGCACGCTGGCGCGGGAGCTGGGCATCGCGCGCAACACCTTGCTGTACGCCTACGACCAGTTGGCCAGCGAAGGCTTCGTGCGGCCCGACCCACGCGGCACCGTGGTGGCGCCGCTGCTGGCTGCCGCGGGCCTGTGCCATGCACAGGGCCAGCGCCCTGCGCCGGCGCTGCGCGTGGGACTGTCGCGGCGTGCCCTGGCCCTGCAGTTGCCCGAGACCGCGGAAGTGGCCAATGCGGCGGCGGCCTTCACGCCCGGGGTGCCTGCGCTGCAGGACTTTCCGCTCCAGGTGCCGGTCGAGCAGATGCCCGACCGGGTGCAACTGCTGGCCAGGGCGGTGCGCGAAGGCCTGGCCCTCGGTGCCTCCTGAGGCCTTGTGCCAGAGTGCGGGCTGCAACACATCGACGGAGCCCAGGTCATGCATCCACCGCTTGGCAGTCTGGTGATCTACGCGCGCGACATGGCCAGGACCGCCGCGTTCTACAGCCAGCATTTCGGCCTGCTGACCACCGGCCAGGTGGTCGAAGGCCTGATCGAGCTGCAGCCGGTGGCCGGCGGCGCCGGTATCCTGATCCATCAGGCCGCCAAGTCGTCCAAGCTCGGGCAGGTGGGCATCAAGCTCTCGTTCCACGTCGAAGATGTGGCGGCCTTTGTGGCCCGGTCGGCGGCGCACGGGCTCGCCTTCGGGCCCATCCACCAGGCCAACGGCTACCAGTTCGCCAACACCAAGGACCCGGACGGCAACGCCATCAGCATCTCCAGTCGGGCGTTCCGGCAGCCGCCACCCGCTTGACGCCCAAACGGGCTGCCGCTTGCACCGGCCCTTAAACTGGCCCGCACGCGACTGGAAGGCGATCGAGCGATGAGCAGCGAATGGACCACGCCCTTCGAGCAGGGCAACGGCAACCAGACCAGCACCTGGCAGCAGTGCATCCAGTTCCATCAGCGGCTGGCCCAGGCCTTTCCGCATTGGCTGCAGTTCGAGGTGATCGGCCAGTCCGATGGCGGCGTGCCCATCCATCTCGGCGTGTTCTCCACCGACGGCGTGTTCGACCCCGCCGCCGTGCAGGCCGCCGGCCGCACCGTGTTCTTCAACAACAACGGCATCCACCCCGGTGAGCCGGAAGGCATCGACGCCTGCATGGCGCTGGTGCGCGACCTGTGCCTGGACGAAGCGCGCCGCCGCGCGCTGGGCAGCACGGTGCTGATCTACATCCCGGCCTACAACGTCGACGGCATGCTGAACCGGCAGAACACCAGCCGCGTCAACCAAGTGGGGCCCGAGGCCTTCGGCTTTCGGGGCAATGCGCGCCACCTCGACCTGAACCGCGACTTCATCAAGGCCGACAGCGCCAACGCCCGCAGCTTTGCCCGCGTGTTCACCCGCTGGGACCCGGACGTGATGGTCGACACCCACACCTCCAACGGCGCCGACTACCAGCACGTGGTCACCCTCATCGCCACCCAGCCCGACAAGCTGGGCGGCCGGCTGGGTGAGCACCTGCGCGAACGCATGCTGCCGGCGCTGTATGCCGACATGCAGACGCGCGGCTTTCCGATGTGCCCCTACGTGAACCCGGTGCGCGAGATCCCCGACGACGGCATTGCCGACTTCCTGGATTCGCCCCGCTTTTCCACCGGCTACGCGGCGCTGCACCACTGCATCGGCTTCATGCCGGAGACGCACATGCTCAAGCCCTTCGCCGACCGCTACCACGGCACCCGGGCGCTGGTGGACAGCGCACTGGCCTACACCGTGGCCCACGGCAGTGCCATCCGCGCCGCCCGCGTGGCCGACCGGGCGGCCATCTCGGCCGGCGACCCGGTGCCCCTGAACTGGCAGCTCGACACCAGCCGCAGCACGCCGTTGCGCTTCAGCGGCTACCAGGCCGTGCACGAACCCAGCCGGCTGGGCCGCTACCAGCGCCTGCGTTACGACCGCAGCCAGCCCTGGCAGAAGGACATCCCCTGGTTCGACCGCTACACCGCCACCGCACATGCCACGCCGCCTCGGGCCTACCTGCTGCCGCAGGCCTGGCACGACGTGGCCCAGCGGCTGCAGGCCCACGGCGTGAAGCTGCAGCGCGTGGCCCGCACGCTGACGCTGCCGGCCGAGGCGCTGCGCATCACGCACTTCCACAAGCGTCCCCTGCCCTTCGAGGGCCGCCACCTGCACGACGAGCTGCAGGTCGAGCCCGAACCGCTGCAGGCCACGCTGGCGGTGGGCGACTGGGTGGTGGCGCTGGGCACCACGCACGACCGCTTCGTCATCGAGACGCTGGAGCCGCTGGGCATCGACAGCTTCTTCCGCTGGGGCTTCTTCGACAGCGTGCTCGACAAGAAGGAGCACTTCAGCGACTACGTGTTCGAGGACGAAGCCGAACGCCTGCTGGAGGCCGAGCCCGGCCTGCGCCAGCGCTTCGAGGCCTGGCAGGCCGCACACCCCGAGCTGCAGACCGATCCGGAAGCGGTGCTCGGCTTCATCTTCCGCCATGCCCGCCGCTACGCCGAGCCCGAGCACAACCGCTACCCCGTGCTGCGCCTGGCCGAACTGCCCGCCCTGCTCTTCCAACCGGAGCCCCGATGAGCCGCCCCCTGTTGCCCGACGACTTCATCCCGGTCAGCTCGCCGGCCGCCGCCGCCATCCAGAGCCCGATGTTCAGCGGCGATGGCCGCCGCATCGCGTACCTGCAGCGCCACGGCGGCCCCGACACGCTGGCCCTCTTCGTGTTCGACCGCGACAGCGGCCAGACCACGCTGCGCCTGGCCGCCGAATCGCTGGCGCCGCAGCCCATGACGCTGGCCGAAGAACTGGCCCGCGAACGCGCCCGGCAGCGCTTCGACGGCATCACCTATGCACGCTGGCTGCCGGGCACGACGCGGCTGTGGTGTGCTCTGGGCCAACGGCTGGTGCTGGTGCCCGATGACCCCAACGCCGCGCCGGTGCTGCACACCCATGCGCAGTACATCGAAGCCGCCGTCGCCACCGCGCTGGCCGGCGGCCATGCCATCACCTACAGCGCCGGCGGCGACCTGTGGCGCGTGCCGCTGACGGCCGACGGCTTCGGCGCGCCGCAGCGGCTGACCGAGGACGGCAGCGACACGTTGCTCAACGGCATCCCCGATGCGATGACGCGCGAGGAAGTGTTC
>NZ_CAXFDV010000005.1:0-2523 GCF_964001545.1 uncultured Aquincola sp. | reverse complement strand
GCCTCGGGCTTGAGCCGCTTGCCGTGGCACAGCGGGCAGGGGCTGGCGAGCATGAAACGGGCGGCGCGGCGCTTCATCAGCGCGCTGTTGGAATGGCTGAAGGTGTGCAGCACATGCCGGCGCGCACCGGTGAAGGTGCCCTGGTAGCTGGGCTCCAGCTTGCGGCGCAGCGCTTCGCGCGTTTGCGCGGGCGTCAGGCCGGCGTACACCGGCACCGTGGGCTGCTCTTCGGTGAACAGGATCCAGTCGCGTGTCTTGCGGGGCAGGTCGCGCCAGGGCACGTCCACGTCATGGCCCAGCGTGACGAGGATGTCGCGCAGGTTCTGGCCCTGCCAGGCCGTGGGCCAGGCGGCCACCGCCCGCTCGCGGATGGTGAGTGAATCGTCGGGAACCATGGTGCGTTCGCTCACCTCGAACACGCGGCCGACGCCATGGCATTCGGGGCAGGCGCCTTGCGGCGTGTTGGGCGAAAAGTCTTCCGCGTACAGCATCGGCTGCCCGGGCGGGTAGCTGCCGGCACGCGAATACAGCAGCCGCAGCGAACTCGACAGCGTGGTGACGCTGCCCACCGACGAGCGCGCATTGGGCGTGCCGCGCTGCTGCTGCAGCGACACCGCCGGCGGCAGGCCATCGATGCTGTCCACATCCGGCACGCCCACCTGGTCGATCAGCCGGCGGGCATACGGCGACACCGACTCGAAGTAGCGCCGCTGCGCCTCGGCGTACAGCGTGCCGAAGGCCAGCGACGACTTGCCCGAGCCCGACACGCCGGTGAACACCACCAGCGCATCGCGCGGGATGTCGACGTCCACGTCCTTCAGGTTGTGCTCGCGGGCGCCGCGGACGCGGACCATGCCGCGAGCGGTGAGGTCCATGGGCTGGGCGGGAATCGGGTCTCGTTTCAAGTGGGCGATGGGTGGCGGGGCGGGAGTGCCGTCGCCAACATCATGGGCTGAGCGGTATCTACAGGCAGCCGGTGCGCGCCAGTTGATGGCGCGGGGCTTGTCCGACAGCGGTTGGCGGGCAGCAAGACGCAGCCCGGCTGCGTCAGAGTATTGACATAATATTGATTGTCGTCAATATCGCGATCGATGCTGACATTGCGCCCCCAGGCTGCTGTCACCGACCTGTGATCTTCCGTGCGTACTGTCCCAGGGTGTCATCACCGGTCGGAATCATGAACGACACCGAAGCCGACTTCAGCGCCACCTTGCCCGCCGCCTGGTGGTTCACCGAGCCGCCCGAAGACCTGTGGACCGACCTGGCGTTGCCGCGCAGCGCTGCGGCTGGTCCGACGACTGCGCGGCCTGCACGGCCCCGGCCGACGCTGGCAGCCGGATGGCAGCGCTGGTGGCCACGCTGGGCGCAGCTGCGGTGGGCAGCGCCGCGCTCACCTTGAGCGCCGAGCCACGGTCGGCCTGACCCGCCAACGAAGCGGCTTGCGCTGGCATCGATCGGGGCCATTGCCGCCGGGCCAGCCGCGCGCCGCGCCCTTGGCCCAGACTGCACGGCGTGACAACGCCACATCCCGCCTCAGCTCCAGCCGCGCCCGGCGCAGACGCGCCCTGCGTGTACTACGACGGCGCCTGTCCGCTGTGCTCGCGCGAGATTGCGGCTTACCAGCGCACCCGCGGTGGCGATCAACTGCGGTGGGTGGACGCTGCAGGCTGCGGCGCCGAGGAGCTGGGCCCGCAACTGCCGCGGGAGCAGGCGCAGGCCCGGCTGCATGTGCGCCTGCCCGACGGCCGCGTGCTCAGCGGCGCGCAGGCCTTCGTCGCCGTCTGGCAGCGGCTGCCGGCCTTTCGCGGTCTGGCGTTGCTGGCGCGCCTGCCCGGGGCCACGCTGGTCATGGAAGGCCTGTACCGCCTGTTCCTGACCGTGCGGCCCTTGTGGCGCGGCCGGGCGGCGGCCCGTCAGCCCGAACCCTGGCCGCAGGCCCTGCAGCGCGAGCTGCGCACCGACCATGCCGGTGAAGCCGGCGCGGTGATGATCTACCGCGGCGTGCTGGCCGTGACGCGCGACGCCGACCTGCGGGCTTTCGCCCAGCAGCACCTGCACACCGAGCGGCAGCACCTGGCACTGATCGAAGCCGTGGTGCCGCCTGCGCAGCGCAGCCGCCTGCTGCCTTTGTGGCGGCTGGCCGGCTGGCTGACCGGCGCCTTGCCGGCGCTGCTGGGTCCGCGCGCGGTGTACGCCACGATCGAGTCGGTCGAGACCTTCGTCGATGCGCATTACGCCGCCCAGGTGGCCATGATCGATGCGCTGGACCCAGGCACCCTGCCCGCGTTGCGACAGCTGCTGGAGACCTGCCGGCAGACGAGGTGGCCCACCGCGACGATGCCCGGCAGCGGCGGGCTCAGGCGCCAAGCCATTCCGGCGGGGTGCGCCGGCTGGCCGCCCGTACCTGGGCCGCTACCGTGGCCGGGGGCTCGGCGGCGGCGGTGCGCGTCAGCCGCCACCTGTGAAAGGGCGCTGATGCCGTTGGCGCAGCCGTGCAGCCTGCTGCTCACCGCCGCCCTGTTC
>NZ_CAXFDV010000004.1:0-4704 GCF_964001545.1 uncultured Aquincola sp. | reverse complement strand
CAACTTCAGGGCCAGCGGGTGCTGGTGACCGGCGGCACCAAGGGCCTGGGCGCTGCCATCGTGCACAGCCTGCAAGACGCAGGCGCCCAGGTGATGACCACGGCACGCTCGGCGCCTGCCACGCCGCGCCCCGGCGTGACCTACCTGGAGGCCGACCTGACCACCGCTGAAGGCGTGGCCGCACTGGCCGGCGCCGTGCTGCAGCGCTGGGGCGGCGTCGACATCCTGGTCAACTCGCTGGGCGGGTCCACCGCGCCGGCCGGCGGCTTTGCCGCGCTGGACGACACGGCCTGGTTCAACGAACTGAACCTGAACCTGATGTCGGCCGTGCGGCTGGACCGCGCGCTGCTGCCGGCCATGCTGGCCCGGGGCGCGGGCGTGATCCTGCATGTCACGTCCATCCAGCGTGTGCTGCCGCTGCCTGCATCGACCACCGCCTACGCCGCGGCCAAGGGCGCCTTGTCCACCTACAGCAAGTCCTTGTCGAAGGAAGTCACGCCCCAGGGCGTGCGGGTGCTGCGTGTGTCGCCCGGCTGGATAGAGACCGAGGCCTCGCTCGACTTCGTGCAGCGCATCGCCGCACAGGCCGGCACCGGCCCTGAAGGCGGCCGGCAGTTGATCATGGACGGGCTCGGCGGCATTCCGCTGGGCCGGCCGGCCCAGCCGCAGGAGGTGGCAGACCTGATCACCTTCCTGGTGTCGCCACGGGCCGCCGCCATCTCGGGCAGCGAGCATGTGATCGACGGCGGGACGGTACCGACCGTCTAGACCGGCACCCCGAAAGGATCAACCCGCCAGGATGGCCTTGGCGTAGATCTCACGCTGCATCTCCACCACCTCGACCGACACCTGCAGGTGCAGGCCCGGCGTGGCCTTCAGGCAAGACAGCAGGGCCTTCAGCGCCAGCGCCCCCATCTCGCGCCGCGTCTCGTCGCTGCGGCCGGTGAGCACCGCCAGCTGGCCGGCGATGAAGGCGCGGCCCTGCGGCACCACGCCCACCTGGAAGTCGTCCACGCGCAAGGCGCGGCTCTTGATGTCCAGCTCCTGGAAGTGGCCCGATTCGGCCAGCGCCGCATTGACCGCGGCCAGGCAGGCTCCGACATCCAGGGGCTGGGCATTGGCGCTGTACTGAAGCGTGAAGTGGGGCAAGGCGTTCTCCGGTGGCGGCCGGTGATACGGGCCGCTGCAGGCGCTGCTGCTCCTGCGTCAGGCCTGCTGCTGCAGCCGGGTCAGGCAGGCCTGCACGTCGGCCAGCACCTGGTCGGCCAGGTCCTTGTCGGCCTTCAACATGCCGCGCGACAAGGCCACCGCGCCCAGCAGGGCGGCCACCGCCATCGTGGCCTGCTGGCGGGTGTCTTCGGCGCTGGCGTCGGGTGGGGTGGGCAGCACCGCCTGCAGGCCCTGGCGCAATTCCACGAAGGCGCTGGTGAAGTTGCGGCTGACCGGCTCGCTCTGCCGCGCGGTTTCGCAGGCCGTGGCCATCAGCGGGCAGCCGGCGGACAGGTCGTCGCGCAGGCGCCGGCTCAGGTAGCTGCGCAGGTAGGTGTCCAGGCTGGGCGACTGGCCGGCCGGCACCGCCGTGATGCGGTCGAAGCCCTGGCGGAAGGCGCGCTCGAACGACTGCGCCACCAGGTCCTGCTTGTCGGTGAAGTGCTTGTACAGCGCGCCCTGCGTCAGCCCGGCCTCGCGGCAGATGTCGGCCACGCCCACGCCATCCACGCCGTGCTGCTTGAAGAGCCGCCCCGCCGCTTCCAGCAGCGCCTGCTTGTTCTGCTGCGCCTGCTCCTTGCTCACCTTCATGCGCCGTGCCTCGTTGCTTTTTTGATGGAGGTCACTATCATAAAGCCACACGCCAAAGACGAGGGAACAAATCCATGCCCGCAGCCCACCTGGCCGCCGCCCTGCACAAGCGGGGCATCCACTACGCCTGGGTGGTGGCCGCCCTCACCTTCCTGGCGATGCTCACCACCTCGGCCGCGCTGGGCCTGCCCGGTGCGTTGATGCAGCCGCTGGCGCAGGAGTTCGGCTGGAGCACCACGCAGCTGTCGTCCATCTTCGCCACGCGCTTCGCCCTGTTCGGCCTGCTGGGGCCGTTCGCGGCGGTGGTGTTGATGCGCTACAGCGTCTCACGCGTGGTGGCCGTGGCCGCCACGGTCATCGGCACTGCGCTGCTGCTGGGCACGGTGATGCGCACGCTGCCGCAGGCCTTTGCGCTGTGGGGGCTGGCCCTGGGCATCGGCACCGGGCTCACGGCCATGGTGCTGGGCGCGGTGGTGGCCAACCGCTGGTTCGTGCAGCGCAAGGGCCTGGTGATGGGCCTGCTGGCCGGCAGCACCGCCACCGGGCAGCTGCTGTTCCTGCCCATGGCCGCATGGCTGATCGAACACCATGGCTGGCGCTGGGCGGTGGCGCCCGTGGTGGCCATGGCGGCGCTGGTGGCGCTGCTGGTCACGCTGTTCATGCGCGACCATCCGTCCGCCATCGGCCTGCAGCCCTACGGCGCCGACCCGCAGGCGGCCGCGCCCGCCGCGGCGCCGCCGGCCGACTGGGGGCTGCCCTTCCGCACGCTGGCCAGTGCGGCGCGGGTGCCGATGTTCTGGATCCTGGCGGGCAGCTTCTTCGTCTGCGGGCTCAGCACCAACGGGCTGATCCAGACGCACTTCATCTCGCTGTGCAGCGACCAGGGCCTGGGCGCGGTGCCCGCGGCTTCGGTGCTGGCAATGATGGGTATCTTCGACCTGGTGGGCACCACGCTGTCGGGTTATCTGTCCGACCGCTTCGACAACCGCAAGCTGCTGTTCTGGTACTACGGGCTGCGTGGCCTGTCGCTGTTCTGGCTGCCCTACTCCGACTTCACGCTGATGGGCCTGTCGGTCTTCGCGGCCTTCTACGGGCTCGACTGGATTGCCACCGTGCCACCCACGGTCAAGCTGGCCGCCGCCACCTTCGGCCCGGCCCGCGCACCGCTGGTCTTCGGCTGGGTGTTCGCCGCGCACCAGCTGGGCGCCGCCACCGCCGCCTATGGCGCTGGCTGGTCGCGCGCGGTGTTGGCCTCGTACTCGCCCGCCCTCTTCGTGGCCGGCGCGGCCTGCGTGCTGGTGGCGCTGATGATGATCCGCACGCCCGCGCCGCGGGCGGTGGTGGCGACCGCGTAGAACCGTTCGCAGGTTCCATGCACTAGCACCTGGTGCTAGACTTCTAACGATGGGTAGCCAGGCTACCAGCCGTGTCTTCAAGACAGGCAGATTCAGCAAAGACGCCAGTAAGGCGGGCATCGAAGACGCGCAACTGTGCTCGGCGATGCGTCAAGTGATGGCCGGTCAGGCGGATGACGTGGGTGGCGGAGTCTTCAAGAAGCGGTTGAACGACAACATGCACCGCTCCTTGATCCTCGCGAAGGGCGGGCGCTTCTGGGTGTATGAGTACCTCTTCGCCAAGAATCAGCGTGCCAACATCGATGACGATGAGTTGGCCGGCTTCCGGTTGCTTGCCAAAGCCTACGCACGCCTTACCGACTCGCAGGTCAGCGCCCTCATCGCCTCCCGTCAGTTCCAGGAGATATGCCATGGCTAGCAAGCGAAAGTTCAAGAGCGAAGCCTTCGAAGCCATCCACGCTTCAGCGCAGGCGCTGCTGAAGGTGGGTGCGATCGACAAGGCCACGATGCGGGAGTTCGATGAATCCTGCCTGTCCGCACCGCCGGACATCGACCCCCAGCAGATCAAGCGCATCCGTGAGCGGGCGCATGTCAGCCAGCCGGTGTTCGCCCGCTACCTCAACACCAGCGAATCGACCATCCAGAAGTGGGAAGCCGGCACCAAGCGACCCAGCGGCATGGCCCTGAAGCTGTTGTCCGTCGTTGACAAGCACGGGCTGAAGGTGCTTGCCTGATCAGCGCATCCGGCTTCTCCTGCGTCACCCCCGCCGCAGCATCCGCCCCGCCCGCGCCAGCACCTGCGCCGGCTGGCCGTCGGGCGCTTCCGCATAGGCCAGCGCGCCGTTGACGTAGACGCGGCGGATGCCGCGGCTGACGCTGATGGGGTGGTCGTAGGTGGCGGTGTCGGCCACCTGCTGCGGGTCGAACACCACCACGTCGGCGTGCAGGCCGGGCTGCAGCAGGCCGCGGCCGGCAATGCGGAAGTTGCGGGCGGTCAGCCCCGTCATCTTGTGCACCGCCTGCTCCAGCGTGAACAGCTGGCGCTCGCGCCAGTAGCGCGCCAGCACCCGCGGAAACGCGCCCCACAGCCGCGGATGCGGATGGCGGTCGTGCGGCAGGCCGTCGCTGCCGATCATGGTCAGCGGATGCGCGATCACGCGCTCCACGTCCTCTTCCTGCATCTGGAAATAGCAGGCGCCGCCGGGCTTCAGCCGCAGGCAGGCCTCCTGCTCGCTCACGCCCCATTCGCGCGCGATGTCCGACACCAGCCGGCCGGTCATCTCGGGATGCGGGTCGGACCAGGTCAAGAGCACGTCGATCACGCCGTCGACCAGGTCCTCGCGCAGCACGGTGGAACCGGCGACGTAGGGGTAGACGTCCATCGCGATCTTCTGGCGCTGCGCGAGCGACTCGATCAGCGGCAGCGTCTCCCTGGTGCGGCCCCAGTTCGCGGGCCCGGCGCACTTGTGGTGCGAGATCACCAGCGGCACGCCGGCGGCAAAGGCCGAGTCGCCGGCCTCGTGCAGCGCCTCGACGATCTGCTGCATCT
>NZ_CAXFDV010000003.1:0-24604 GCF_964001545.1 uncultured Aquincola sp. | reverse complement strand
GCGCTGTATGCGCTGCTGGAACACGACACTGCGCACAGCTTCACCGACGAATTCGCCGAGGTGCCGATCGACGCCAGCCAGGTGATCTGGGTGGCCACCGCGAACGACGAGCGGGCGATCCCCGAGCCCATCCTCAACCGCATGAACGTGTACGAGGTGCAGTCGCCCGACCGCGACGCCGCCCGCACCATCGCCTTGCGGCTGTACGGCAGCATCCGCGGCGCGCACGACTGGGGCCGGCGCTTCGAGCCGGAGCCGATCGAGGCGGTGCTGGAGCGCATGGCCGAGATGGCCCCGCGCGAGATGCGCCGCGCCTGGATGGCCGCCTTCGGCAACGCCCGGCTGGACCACCGCGACCGCATCGAGCTGCGCGACCTGCCCGGCGCCAACCCGCGGCGCGCGCCGATCGGGTTTCATCACTGAGGCGTAGCCGCGGCAAGCGTGGGGCTCCGTATCATGGCCCCATGCCCGCCTCGCTCGACGGCCGCCTGGTGGTGGCCCTTTCCTCCCGCGCCCTCTTCGACTTCGAAGAAGAGAACCGCGTGTTCGAGGCGCACGACGACCGCGCCTACATGCAGCTGCAGCTGCAGCGGCTGGAGCAGCCGGCGCGGCCCGGCGTGGCGTTTTCGCTGGCGCACAAGCTGCTGGCCTTCAACGGCGACGACCCGGCGCGGCTGCTGACCGAGGTGGTCATCCTCTCGCGCAACGACCCGGTCTCGGGCATGCGCGTGTTCCGCTCGGCGCAGCACTACGGCCTGCCCATCGAGCGCGGCGTGTTCACCCGCGGCGAAAGCCCGTGGCGCTACCTGCGGCCGCTCAACGCCCACCTCTTTCTATCCACCAACGAGGCCGACGTGCGCTCGGCGCTGGAAGCCGGCGTGCCCGCGGCGCGGGTGTTTCCGCATTCGCGCCGCGCCTCGGACGCGCACCCGAACGAGGTTCGCATCGCCTTCGACGGCGATGCGGTGCTGTTCTCCGACGAAGCCGAGCGCGTGTTCCGCGACGGCGGGCTCGATGCCTTCCAGCTGCATGAACGCGAGCATGCGGTCACGCCGCTGGCGGCCGGCCCCTTCAAACCTCTGCTGATGGCGCTGCACCGGCTCCAGCAGCAGGGCGAAGCCACCGGCATGCGCATCCGCACCGCGCTGGTCACGGCGCGCAGCGCACCGGCCCATGAGCGCGCCATCCGCACGCTGATGGACTGGCACATCGACGTCGACGCCGCGATGTTCCTGGGCGGCCTGCCCAAGGGCGAGTTCCTGCGCGAGTTCGAGCCCGACTTCTTCTTCGACGATCAGACCGGCCACATCGAAAACGCCGCCAGCCACGTGCCTGCGGGGCATGTGGCGGCGGGCGTCAGCAACCTGCTTGTCTAGACAGGCGGCAGCGCGCAGCGCGCGGTGGCGTCGGTGGGCCGGGTGATGGGCGTGTAGCTCACCACGCTGCCCGGCACGCCCACGTTCAGCCGGCGCTGGGCATAACCCGCGCTGGCCGCCGTGCCGGTGCCCACGACGAACTGCTTGAGCTTGCCGTCCGCCGGGTCGACCGACGTGAAGTCGCGCACCGCACCGTTGCCATCGGCCAGGTTGCAGGCCGTGGTGGCGCTGCTGCCGGTGGGCGCCTGCAGGAAGCTCAGCACGTCGTTGGGGCCGCGCACGTACAGGTACTGCGTGCGGTTGCTGCCCGACACGCTCACCGTGCGGCTGAAGTAACGGCCCGACCACAGCCGCGAGCGGGTGGCCTCCGACAGGCCCATCACCGCCTTGGCACCGGCCGGCGTGCCCAGCTTGACCAGCCGCAGACCGGTCATCGAGAAGCTGCCGTCCGGCTGCACCGTGCCCACGCCCGGGTTGCTCGGGATGGCCAGGTTGCCGTTGAAGGCCACCGTGGTCTCGCCGAAGTTCACCACCGAGCTGCCCGCTGCCTCACGCGCATAAGCGCCCTTGCGCATGCCGGCCGACTTGGCCGTCTCGAAGAAGCTGGCGGTGCCGGTCTGCGGGTCGTTCTGGTAGTAGAAGGTGCTGTGCACGTAGGTGCCGTCACCGAACATCACCAGCACTTCGGGCTCGCTGTTGCCATCGGGCCGCACCCAGGCGCCCACCAGGGCGTCGGTGGCGCTGGCCACCCGCGTCAGGTTCAGGCCGTTGGGGCCGGTCATGGTGTCGCCCGCCACCGTCACGCCGGTGAGGGCACCGGCCTGCGGGCCGGCCACTTCCTGCGCCTCGATCACCGTGGTGGTCAGGGTGCTGGCGGCGTAGGTGTAGCGGCCGTAGCGGTAGCCGAAACCGTTGTCGAACACCGTGTTGGTGGCCGGGGCGCTGGTCTCGATCACCCGGTGCACGTAGGTGCCGTCGCCGGCAAACACGTACAGCTCCTTCACGGTCTCGCCGGTGGGCAAGGCGCGGCTGCCGGTCCAGGCGCCTTCGATCGGCGCGGCCGCCGTCTTGGCCGCCGCGGCGGCAATGCCTTGCAGCGTGGCGGCGGTGGGCACCATGCTGTCCTTGACCGCGTTGAACAGCGTGTCGCGGTCGGCCGCGGCCAGCGGCGCCGAGACCTGCGCCGCCAGCTGCTGCAGCGAGCCGGTGGCCACGGTGCCCAGGGCACCCATGGCCGCCTTGCCCGTCAGGCCCGAGGTGGCCGCCGTTTCCGCGAAGCCGCGGGCCAGCAGCTGCGCCAGGCCATACATCTTGGCCCGCTTGCCGGCCAGCGTGGCCGCCTCGTTGGCCACCGGCAGGAAGCTGTCGTACACCGTGAGCCCGCCCACGTCGCCGGCGATGCCGACCATGCGGTCCAGCAGGTCGCGCTCGGCCTGCGCCAGGTTCTCGGCACGGCCGCCATCCATCTCCGATTGCAGCAGCGTGGTGTAGGGCGTGATCACCGCGCCCTTGCCGGCCGGCGCCGCCAGGGTGTAGCCCTTGGCGATGGCGCCGTAGTCGGCATCGGTGGTGGTGCCGGCCGTGGCCACGGCCAGCACCGGGTGCAGCGGCAGCTTGGCTTCTTCGGCCGTGAGCGTGAACTTGCCATCGGCACCGGTGGTGGTGCTGGGCTCGTCGGCATCGCAGGCGCGGTTGTCGTTGATGTCCAGGCACACCTTGGCATTGGCCAGCGCACCGTCCAGCACCACGCCGCTGAGTTGGGCGGTGGGCGCGGGCGGCGGCGGCGCGGGCGTGTCGTCGTCACCATCGCCACCGCAGGCGGCCAGCGTCACCACGGAAGCCGCCACCGAGGCGCGGCACAGCGCATTGAGCAAGCGCTTTTTCGTCAGGTTCATGAGGATCCTCGTGTTCTGCTTGTTCAGTGGGTACGGCGGCGACGCAGGCCGGCCAGTGCGGCCAGGCCGGCGGCCATGGCGGCCAGGTCGAACCAGCCGAGCGCACCACCACCGCTGTCACCGTCGTCGGCGTCGGCCGGCGCGGCGGTCACGTCCAGGAAGGCGGCCGACACGGCGCCAGGCTTGCCATCGGCATTGGTGCCCTGCACGTAGACCATGTGGCGGCCGGGAGCCAGGCCTGCGGTGTTGATCTCGCCCACCGCGGTCTTGGTGGCGTCAGGGAAGTCGGACTTGGCCTGCGCCGAGGTGGACAGCGTCAGGTCCACGCCGACGGCACCCGCCTCCCAGGGCAGCTTGTCCACATAGGCCTTGGCGCCGGTGATGTTGTAGACCACGGGGTACGGCGGCGGCTTGATGGTGGACTGGCCCGCGTTGCTGTAGCGGTAGCGGTTGTCGTCCACGGTGGCGGTCACCGTCACCTTGTTGCCGGCCTGCACCGAGCTGGCGCCCATCATCACGTTGACGGTGTCGGGGCCGAAGGGCAGCTTGTACACGCGGTGCAGCACCCGGCTCAGGTAATGGAAGCCGTTGAAGTTCTCGGGGTAGGTCTCGCGCTCGAAGACGCCGCAGTCTTCATAGAACGAGCGACCCATTTCCACCGTATAGGCCGGTGCGCCCAGGTAGCCGTAGGCGGCGTCCTTGGTGGTGCCTTCGGTGTTGTAGCTCAGCAGCTGCTGCGACGAATAGTTGTTGTGGTACGCCAGGCGCTGGGCGATCACTGCCATGCCCTTGTTGTTGGGCGTGTGGGTGTTGAAGTCGTTTTCCGCCCGCTCCACGCCCCAGGGCCACAGCACCGCACGGGCATTGCTGTGCAGGTCGATGAACACGCCGCCGCCGTATTCCTCGCTGGCGCCGGTCTTCCAGTCCAGCTCACCCGTGCCGTTGTTGTCGCGGTTCTCGGGGTTGCAGTAGGTGCTGCTCTTGGGCCGGCCGTCGGGCAGCGCGCCGCCTTCCCACTTGCAGGCGGCCTGGTTCCAGTTGCCGCGGATGTAGTTGAGCACCGCCTTGGTTTCGGGCTCCGAACCGGCGGACGTGCCGCGGTAGGTTTCGCCGCAACTGTTGCCGTCGGAGCCACCGGTACCGCCGGTGGCCCAGCCGAAAGGATAGTTGCGGTTGAGGTCGACGCCCGAGTTCAGCGTGTTGGGCACGCCCTGGTTGTTCACCGTCGTGCAGGCCGCGCTGTCGTAGTTGGTGTTCTTGCGCTGGCGGGCCGAGATGTCCTGCTCGGCCACCTTGCGGCCGTCGGGGTTGTGGATGATGAAGTGGTAGCGGTTGGTGTCCACCATCATCCGGGCGTTGGCATCGGTCTCGTAGTTCTCGAGCAGCCACTCGATGAACTTCATGCCCACTTCCTGCGGCGCGTATTCACGCGCATGGATGCCGCCGGTCCACACCATGTTGGGCGGCGGCTCGCTCTGCGCGTCCTGCTTCTCGAAGTTGCCCACCACGATGGCCTTGACCGGGTTGGGGTCCACCGGGAACAGGCTCAGGTTGAAGCGGGCCACCACCGAGGCGGGCAGGTACTTGATGAGGATGTTGGCGAACGAGGACAGCGAGTTGTCGGGCACCGCGTTGCCCACCGCAGGAATGGCCTGCTTCTCGCCCATCCAGCTCTTGCCCAGGGTCTTGATCTTCACCAGCTTCGGGTACTTGGCCGCCAGCTGGTCGTAGGTGGTGTAGATCTGCTCGACCGTGCGGTAGCACGAGTGCACGCCGTTGGCGATGCTGCTGGGCTGGGCCACGCCCAGCGCGCGGGCGATGCTGCCCGACTTGACGTCCTGCGCCCGCGACTGGATGAAGTGCTGGATGCGCGCCGTCTCGGCTTCGTTGATCGCCGGCTGCATGCCGGCGGCCTTCAGCGCCTCCATCTCCTCCGGTGCCACCTCGGCATGGATCAGCATCTTCTTCTGGTCGATGTACGGGTGGTCGAGCAGCTTGGTGGCGAAGGCGAGTTGGCCCTCGTTGGCATACGGCACCACGATCGACAGCACGTTGGCGCCATCGCTGGCGTGGTCGTGCGCATCCGCCGTGTACGCCGGCATCGCCACGCTGGCAAAGGCCAGCGCCAGCGCCGCCGACAGCTTCGAGGGGCAGGTTGGCTTGAACATCAGACTCCATCTCCAAGGCTATGGAACAACCCCGACAAAGGGGTGCCGGCCGGGTGGCCGATGGCTCATGCATTGCGCAAAACGTGCCAAGCGCTTCACGTACGTTCACATGCGTTCACTGCTGCGTTGCAACATGCGACCGCTGAACTTGTCTAGACAAGTGACGGGCTGCTTCGCCGTTTCCGCTGGGAAAGCCGATGCCAACCTGCCAGCCTGGCCGCCCGTTCGCGCGGCCAGGCAAAGCGCTTCGGAACCCACTGGACGGCGCGGCCGCAGGGTCCGCTGCACAGCGCCTAACGCCGGCGATGGCGCCGGTTTTCCGTCGCCTGCGGCGAGCCCCTTGACGGATTTCCGAACCGGCCCGGCCCACGCAGTCCGGCAGGGCCTGCCTGCCCGCCCGCAGCCCTGGTGCAAACCCTGCTGTGGACCCTACGGATGGCCTTGGCACGCCTTGTGCACACAATGCCGCCCGTCTGTACGAGTAGTCCCGCGGTTCGTCGATGTCTGGAACCCTTGCCCGTTGTCTGTTGTTGCTGTCGTCGTCGCTGGCCCTGCTGGCCACCGCGCACGCCGCGCATGCGCAGACCGACACGCTGGTCAAGATCTCCGAGACCGCCACCATCAACCTGGGCCACCGCGAGTCGTCGGTGCCCTTCTCGTATTACGACGGCAAGCGCCAGGTGGTGGGCTACTCGCACGAGCTGATGCTGCGCCTGCTGGACGCCGTCAAGACCGAGCTGAAGCTGCCCGCGCTCAACATCAAGCTGGTGCCGGTGACGCCGCAGAACCGGATTCCGCTGGTGCAGAACGGCACCGTGGACATCGAGTGCGGCTCCACCACCCACAACGAAGAACGTGCGCGGCAGGTGGCGTTCTCCAATTCCATCTTCGTCATCGGCACACGGCTGATGACGCACCGGCGCACACAGATCCGCGACTTTCCGGACCTGGCCGGTCACAGCGTGGTGGTGACCGCGGCCACCACCTCCGAGCGCTTGCTGCGCACCTTCAACGAACGCCTGGGCGGCACCATCAACATCGTGATGGCCAAAGACCATGGCGAGAGCTTCCAGATGCTGGAGGCCGGCCGTGCCGAAGCGTTCATGATGGACGACGCACTGCTGTACGGCGAGCGCGCCAAGGCCCAGAACCCCGACGACTGGATCGTCGTGGGCAACCCCATGAGCTACGAGGCCTACGGCTGCATGATGCGGCGCGGCGATGTCTCGCTCAAGCGCATCGTCGACCGCGAACTCACCCGCCTGATGCAAAGCGGCGAGGCGCTGAAGATCTACACCAAGTGGTTCCAGCGCCCCATTCCGCCCCGCGGCCTGAATCTGAACTGGCCGCCCTCCGAAGCGCTGCTGGAGCTGTACCGCCACCCGACGGACCGCCCGCTGTGAGCCATCCCTTCCCCACCCTTTCCCCCCTGTCGAAAGAGACGACCATGACGAAGACTTTGTTTGCGATTGCCGCGCTGCTGGCCCTGGGCGGCGCGCACGCCGATACGCTGAAGAAGATCAAGGACACCGGCACGGTGACCGTCGGCACCCGCGAGTCTTCGGGCGCGCTGGCCTACACCCTGGGCGACGGCAAGTACACCGGCTTCCACTACGACATCTGCCAGAACGTGCTGGCCGACATCCAGAAGCAGCTGGGCATGGCCAAGCTGGACATCAAGTACCAGCCGGTGACCTCGCAGAACCGCATTCCGCTGGTGCAGAACGGCACGGTGGACATCGAGTGCGGCTCCACCACCAACAACGCCACCCGCCAGAAGGACGTGGCCTTCGCCGTCACCACCTACGTGGAAGAAGTGCGCATCGCGGTCAAGGCCAACTCGGGCATCAACAAGATCGAGGACCTCAAGGGCAAGACTGTGGCCACCACCACCGGCACCACCTCGGTCCAGACGCTGCGCAAGCACCGCCGCGCCAACGGCGTGGAGTTCAAGGAGGTGATGGGCAAGGACCACTCCGACTCGTTCCTGCTGCTGGAATCGGGCCGTGCCGATGCCTTCGTGATGGACGGCCAGATCCTGGCGGGCAACATCAGCAAGTCCAAGGCCCCCGGCGACTACAAGATCGTGGGTGAAGTGCTGTCGGTCGAACCCATCGCCATCATGATCCGCAAGGACGACCCCGCCTTCAAGAAGGCGGTGGACGACAGCATCAAGGCCCAGATCGCGCGTGGCGACGTGGCCAAGCTGTACGACAAGTGGTTCATGCAGCCGATCCCCCCGACCAACACCAAGGTGGGTCTGCCGCTGTCGGAGGCCACCAAGGCGGCCTGGGCCAACCCGAATGACAAGCCGATGGAAGAGTACGCAGAGAAGTGATCCGTCCTGAGGTGCCCGGCAGGCGTGTCCTGCCGGTATGGCGCCGTTTGTTGTGGAGCGTGGTGGCGGTGTCCATCATCGTGGGCAGTGCCTGGTTGGGCTTCAGCGTGAGCGAGCACCAGGGCATTGCCTCGCTGCGGGCGGAATCCAACCACCGCCTGGACCTCTTCGCCTCCGCGGTGGAGGGCATGGTCAAGCGGCTGGAGCATGTGCCCGCCACCATCCAGCTCAGCCATGACGTGCTGAACCTGCTGCGCGACCCCGGCAACCCGCGCCGGGTGCAGGCGGCCGACAGCTACCTGCGGCGCCTCAATGCGCACGTGGGCAGCATGTCGGCCTTCGTGCTGAACGACCGCGGCGTGGTGGTGGCTTCGAGCAATGCCGACCGCAGCGACGACAGCCGCGTGGGCGAAGACGTGTCCTTCCGCCCCTACTTCCTGGAAGCCCTGTCCGGCCGTGTGGGCCGCCACTTCGCCATCGGCGTGCGGGGCGAGCCGGGCTACTTCGTCTCGCACCCCATCCGCGATGGCGCCCGCGTCATCGGCGTGGCGGCCATCAAGATCAGCCTGGAGCCGATCGACCAGACCTGGCAGATGGTGGGCGCGCCCGCGTTGCTGGCCGATGCCAACCAGGTGGTAATCCATTCGTCCCAGCCCGGCTGGCGCTACACCGCGCTGGTCGACCTGCCGGTCGAGCGGCGCGTCGACCTGCTGCTGACCCGCATGTACAACAGCATGCGCATCCGGCCGTTTCCCCTCTCGCCCATGCTGTGGATCGGCGAAGACGGCCAGCTGATGGACGGCCCCGGCCCCGGCGGCCAGCAGCAGATGCTGCGCCGGGCCACCGGCACCGGCATGCTGGTGATGAGCCGGCCGCTGGACGGCATGGACTGGCGGGTGATGATGTTCCTCGACCTGCGCGAGGTGCGCACCGCGGCCGCGCTCAACGGCATGATGGCCTCGGTGCTGGCGGCCTTTCTGCTGCTGCTCGCGCTCTTCATCGCGCAGCGGCGGCGCATCCAACGCCAGCGGCTGGAGTCGCGGGCCCTGCTGGAACGCGCCAATGCCGACCTGGAGCAGAAGGTGGCCAACCGCACGCTGGACCTGACCGCCGCCAACGACCGGCTGCGCAAGGAGGTGGCCGACCGCGAGCAGGCCGAGCAGACGCTGCGGGCCACGCAGAGCGAGCTGGTGCATGCGGCCAAGATGGCGGTGCTGGGCCAGTTGGCCACCGGCATCACGCATGAACTCACGCAGCCGCTGGGCGCGATACGCACGCTGTCGGGCAACGCCATCGAGTTTCTCAAGCGCGGCGACATGAAGACGCTGTCGGGCAACCTGGGCATCATCGCCCGGCTGGCCGACCAGATGGGCAGCATCATCCATCCGCTCAAGGGCTTTGCCCGCAAGTCCGAGCCGGTGCCCGCGCGCACCGACGTGGCGGTGGCGCTGGGCAATGCGCTGTTCCTCTTCGGCCTGCGGCTGCGCAAGGAGCAGGTGGAGGTGGTGAACCTGTGCGAGCCCGGTGCGGTGGTGGCCTGGTGCGACGCCAACCGGCTGGAGCAGGTGCTGATCAACCTCATCGGCAACGCGATCGACGCGATGGCCGAGTCGCCGGTCAAGACGCTGACCCTGGCCGCCGACTACGAAGCCGCCGAACCCGGCGATGCGGTGGAGCGCTGGGCGCGGATTGACGTGATCGACAGCGGCGCCGGCCTGGACGACACCACCCAGGCCCATCTGTTCGAACCCTTTTTCACCACCAAGACCCAGGGCGCCGGCCTGGGCCTGGGGCTTGCCATCTCGCGGGACATCGCGCGGGAGTTCGGCGGCGACATCGTGGCCCATGGCCATGCCAACGGCGGCGCGTGCTTCAGCCTGCGGCTACCCGCCGCGGCCAGCGTGCAGGAGACAGTGACGTGATGAACAACGAGCTTTCGGTGCTGATCGTCGAGGACGATCCCCATGTGCAGCTGGGCTGCGTGCAGGCCATGCAGCTGGCCGACCTGCCGGTGGAAGCGGTGGACAACGCCGAGGACGCCTTGCAACGCGTGCAGGACGGTTTTGCCGGCGTCATCGTCACCGACATGCGCCTGCCCGGCAGCGACGGCCTGCAGCTGGTGCGCCACTGCCGCGAGGTGGACGAAGGCCTGCCGGTGATCATGATCACCGGCCATGGCGACGTGAGCCTGGCGGTGGAAGCCATGCGCAGCGGCGCCTACGACTTCATTCCCAAGCCCTTCTCGCCCGAGACGCTGACCGAGGTGGTGCGCCGGGCGATGGAAAAGCGCGCGCTGACGATGGAGGTGGCCACGCTGCGCCGCATGCTGGACACCCGCAGCGGGCTGGAAGGCCGGCTGATGGGCCGCTCGCCGCAGATCGAGCGCGTGCGCCAATTGATCCGCGAAGTGGCCGACAGCCCGGTGGACGTGCTGATCCACGGCGAAACCGGCACCGGCAAGGAAGTGGTGGCGCAATCGCTGCACGAGATGTCGGTGCGGCGGCACGGCCCCTTCGTGGCGCTGAACTGCGGCGGCATGCCCGACAACCTGCTGGACAGCGAGCTGTTCGGCCACGAGGCCGGCGCCTTCACCGGCGCGCAGAAGCGCCGCGTGGGCAAGATCGAGTACGCCAACGGCGGCACGCTGTTCCTGGACGAGGTGGAAAGCATGCCGATGGGCATGCAGATCAAGCTGCTGCGGGTGCTGCAGGACCGCCGCATCGAACGCCTGGGCTCCAACCAGAGCGTGCCGGTGGACGTACGCGTGGTGGCCGCCACCAAGGACGACCTGCTGCAGCGGGCCAGCGAAAACGCCTTCCGCGCCGACCTGTACTACCGGCTGAACGTGGTGCAGATCGAGCTGCCGCCGCTGCGCGAGCGGCGCGAGGACATTCCGCTGCTGACCGAGCACTTCATGCTGCTGGCCGCCAGCCGCTACGGCCGCACGCAACCCGCGGTGACGGTCGAGCAGATGCAGCGGCTGATGGCCCACAGCTGGCCCGGCAACGTGCGCGAACTGCGCAACGTGGCCGAATGCCTGGTGCTGGGCATCCGCAAGGACGTGCTGGGTGCCGGCCCCGCGGCCACCGGCGAACATGCCGACGCCAGTGCGTCACTGGTGGAAATGGTGGAGGGCTTCGAGCGCAGCCTGATCGCGGCCGAACTGGCGCGCAACGGCGGCAACATCGCCCACAGCGCCAAGGCCTTGCGCATCGCCAAGACCACGCTCAACGACAAGATCCGCAAGTACGGGCTGCACGGCTGAGATGCTGCGCCGCAGCAGGCGGATTTCCGACCTCGCAGGCACTCGATGGGTCGGTGGGCCGTCTCTCACAACCGACGCCGGCGAGCGGAATCAAGCACTTAGAAAAAGTTCCGTCGCTTGTTCACACTGGCACAAGCAATGCAAAGGAACGTTTCTCAAAACAGAACGTTCCAGGAGCAGACCTTGTCCCACCCCCGTCACCTGAAGAAAACCCGCCTGGCCGTGATGGTGCTGGCCGCCGTGGCCGCTCAGCAGGCCGCCGCCATCACCACCTACGCCGGCGACCCGGGCATGCTGGGCGACCCCGCCAGCTGGCGCACCGCCGAGTTCAACCGCGACTGGGGCCTGCTGGCCATCGGCGCCGAATTCGCTTATGCCCGCGGCTTCAGCGGCGCCGGCATCAAGGTGGGCGAGGTGGACTCGGGCTACCTGGACACGCACCGTGAGCTGTCGTCCTCGCGCTATACCGGCGTGCTGGTCAACGGCATCGCAGGCGCCTACAACCCGGCCTACAACGACGGCCACGGCACCCACGTGGCCGGCACCATCGGCGCCAGCCGCGACGGCGCCAACGTGACCAACAACATGCATGGCGTGGCCTTCAACGCCAGCGTGTTCGTGGGCAACACCGGCAAGACCGACGGCGTGCTGTACGGCATTCCGCAGGCCACTCAGACCGCCGCCCAGACCATCGACCAGAAGCACGTGGCCGACGTGTACCGCGCCGTCAATGCGCAGGGCGTGCGCATCATCAGCACCAGCTTCGGCAGCCAGCCCAACAGCGAGCAGTACGAAACCCTGATGCCCAGCACCGCCATCGCGGGCAACGGCCAGAACCTGAGCGGCCGCGCCGGCCTGCTCGGCGCCTGGGGCTACCTGGCCAACGAGGACACCTGGTTCCAGGGCACGCTGGACGCCGCCAGGACCGGCACCGTCATCGTGTTCAGCGCTGGCAACGGCGGCTACAAGAACCCCAGCCCGCGTGCGTCGGCGGCTTACTTCGACCCCACGCTGGAGGCCAACTGGCTGGGCGTCGCGGCCATACGCCAGACCGTCAACCTCAACGGACAGGCGGTCGGCCAGACCCTCAATGCCGACGGTTCGGTCAACGTGCCGGGCGTGCAGCTGTACAACCAGTGCGGCGTGGCCAAGTGGTCCTGCGTCACCGCCCCGGGTCAGGCGATCTACAGCTCGGTGGTGAGCGGCGCCTACGGCAGCTCGTCCGGCACCTCGATGGCGGCGCCGCATGCCTCGGGCGCGCTGGCCGTGGTGATGGAACGCTTCGGCTACATGAGCAACGAGCAGGCTCTGACCGTGCTCAAGACCACGGCGGTGCAGAACGCCACCATCAGCAACGCCAACGGCGCGGCCATCGTGAACCCCAATGCCGGCAAGATGGTGGAGGTGCCCGACGAGCGCAACGGCTGGGGCACCATCAGCCTGAAGAACGCGATGAACGGCCCCGGCCAGTTCACCGGCCGCTTCGCCGTCAACACCCAGGGGCAGAACGACACCTGGTCGAACAACATCTCCGACGTGGCCATCAAGGCCCGCAAGATCGAGGACGACGCCGAGGCCGCCAGCTGGAACGCCACCAAGGCCACCAAGGGCTGGACCAACGGCCTGCCGGCCGGCGCCAGCGCCGATGACCGCAACGAATACACCGTGGGCATGGCACGTGAAACGGCGCGCAGCACCCGCGAGTACGAAGGCAGCCTGGCCAAGTTCGGCGAAGGCACGCTGGTGCTGTCCGGCGACAACTCGTTCTCGGGCGGCGTTGAGCTGCATGGCGGCCGGTTGGTGGGCGCTTCGGCCACGGCCTTCGGCAGCGGCCACGTGAACGTGTTCGGCGGCACGCTGGGCGTGCGCAGCGCCGACACGCTGCTGGTGGGCGGCAACCTGACGCTGGGCACCGCCGGCACGCTGGACCTTGAATTGGGCAGCGGCTTCACGCTGGGCAGCGGCCCGCTGCTGCAGGTGGGCCGGCGTGCCACGCTGGTCGGTGACCTGTCGCTGTCGTTCGACAGCGGTTTCAGCTTCGCGGCCGGCACCTACACGCTGCTGAATGCCGCCACGCTGGAAGGCTCGTTCGGCCAGGTCAGCTATACCGGCCTGCTGGCCGGCTACACCGCCAACGTGCTGTACACCGCGGGCGGCGTGCAGCTCAACATCGCGGCCGTTCCGGAGCCTGAAACCTACGCGCTGCTGCTCGGCGGCCTGGCGGTCGTCGGCTTCGTCGCGCGCCGCCGCCGCCAGGGCTGATCCCCGCGGCCTTGGCAGGAAGCGCCCGTTCCTCCCGGGCGCTTCCTTTTTTTGCTTCACGCATGAGCACTCCTTCGCCCGACTTCATCGAGACCTTCGACAGCGTGCTGCCTGCCGCCGCCTGCCAGGCCATCGTGCAGCGCTTCGAGCGCAGCGGCCATGCCCGTCGCGGCGAAGCCGGCAGCGGCCTGGACCTCACGCTCAAGAACAGCTGGGACATTGCGCTGGACGCGCATGCGGCCTGGGCGGAGACGCGGCAGCAGCTCAACCTGGCGGTGTTCAGCGCCCTGCTGCACTACTTGCGGCGCTACCCGCACACCGTGCTGGGCCCGCTGCGCCTGCAGCTGCCCGATGCCGCGGGCCAGCCGCGCACGCTCGACGCCGACAGCCTGCGCGCACTGCCCGACGAGGTGTTGACGCAGGTGGCCACGGCCGCCTTCCGGCCCGGCGCCATCAACCTGCAGAAGTACATCGCCGACGAAGGCGGCTACCCCTACTGGCACAGCGAGCAGTACCCCAAGCCGGACCAGGGCGAAGCGCTGCACCGCGTGCTGCTGTGGACGCTGTACCTGAACGACGGCTTCGATGGCGGCGAGACCGAGTTTCTGTACCAGGGCCGCCGCATCCAGCCACGCACCGGCAGCTTGCTCATCGCGCCGGCCGGCTTCACCCACACGCACCGCGGCAACCGGCCGCTGGGCGGGCACAAGTACATCGCCACCAGCTGGGTGCTGTTCCGGCGGGCCGAAGCGATCTACGGCCGCTGAGGCTCAGCGCCGGTAGCGCCGCAGCGCCTCCAGGTCCAGCACCTGCACGCCGCCGTACTCCACGCGGATGAGCTGCGCCGCCTGCAGTGCGCGCAGCGCCTCGTTCACGCGCTGGCGCGACAGGCCCACCAAGTAGGCCAGCTCCTGCTGCGTGATGCGCAGCAGCGTGCCCACGCCGGGAAACAACACCGGGTGGAACAGCCCGGCCAGGCTGCGGGCCACGCGGCTGTCGGGGTCGGTCAGGCGGTCGGTTTCTCGTGCCGCGATGAACTGGCTCACCCGCTCGTTGAGCTGGTTCATCAGGTAGCGGTTGAACGGGATGCTGCGCGCCAGCAGCCATTCGAAGGTGTCGATCGGCAGGCCGGCCACCACGCTGCGGCGCAGGGTCTCGATGTTGTAGCGGTAGCTCTCGCGCTTGAGCAGCGTGCCCTCACCGAACCAGGCGCCCGGCGGCAGCCCCGAGTAGGTGATGGCCGCTTCCACCGATGCGTCGTTGGTCATCTTCAGCAGCCCGTCGACCACGCCGAACCAGTAGTTGGCGCGGCGGCCGATCTTGCACACCAGGTCGCCGGGGTCGGCATCGGCCACCTCCAGGTCGGCCACCACGCGGGCGCGGTCTTCGTCGCCCAGCACCTGCAGCCAGGGCACCATGGCCAGTTCGGCCGCGGTGGCCGCGCGCGCCCGCGCACGCAGCGCGGAGCCGGGTCGGTGAGAGGGGGCGGTATCGGGCATGGCAAGTCGCGCAGGCCGCGATGCGGGAAAGCCCCGGGGCGGACTGACCCTAGGATTGTCGTCAGAACGACAAGCGGGCGTCAATTTCTTTCCTACAGTGGTGTTCAACACAAGGAGACCTGCCTTGGAAAACACCTTTCCGCGGTTGATGCTCGAACACGCACGCCAACGGCCCCAGGCCCCGGCGCTGCGCGAGAAGGAATACGGCATCTGGCAGACGCTCACCTGGCAGCAGCTGGCTGACCTGGTGCGTGCGCTGGCCGCCGGCCTGCATGCCGCAGGCCTGCGCCGCGGGCAGCACCTGGTGGTGATCGGCGAGAACCGCCCGCGCCTGTACGCCAGCATGCTGGCCGCCCAGTCGCTGGGCGCGGTGCCGGTGCCGCTGTACCAGGACGCGGTGGCCGCCGAATTCGTCTACCCGCTCAACAACGCGGAAGTGGCCTTCGCGGTGGTGGAAGACCAGGAGCAGCTGGACAAGCTGATCGAGATCCGCCCGCAGTGCCCGCAGCTGGCCCGCGTGTGGTTCGACGATCCGCGCGGCCTGCGCAGCTACACCGAGCCCGGCATGGCCAGCCTGGATGCGCTGCTGGAAGAAGGCCGTGCGTTGAACCAGCGCAACCCCGGTTTCTTCGACGCTGAGGTGGCCCAGCTGCAACCCGGCGACGTGGCCGCGATGTTCTTCACCTCGGGCACCACCGGCAACCCGAAAGGCGTGGTGCACACCCATGCCTCGCTGCTGGACCGCGCCCGCGCCGGCCAGCGCTTCGACCAGCTGACCGAGCGCGAGGAGGTGCTGGCCTACCTGCCGCCGGCCTGGATCGGCCAGAACATCTTCAGCTACGCGCAATGGCTGGCCTGCGGCTACGTGGTCAACTGCCCCGAGTCCAGCGCCACGGTGACGATCGACCTCAAGGAGATCGGCCCCACCTACTACTTCGCGCCGCCCCGCATCTTCGAAGGCCTGCTCACCAGCGTGATGATCCGCATGGAGGATGCAGGTCGCCTCAAGCGCTGGCTGTTCCACCGCTGCCTGACGCTGGCCAAGCGCGTGGGCCCGGCCCTGATGGACGGCCGCCCGGTGGGCGCGCTCGACCGGCTGAAGTACCGCCTGGGCGACCTGCTGATCTACGGCCCGCTGCGCAACACGCTGGGCCTGTCGCGGGTGCGGGTGGCCTACACCGCGGGCGAGGCCATCGGCCCCGACCTCTTCAGCTTCTACCGCTCGATCGGCATCAACCTCAAGCAGCTGTACGGCAGCACCGAGACCGCGGTGTTCGTGTGCCTGCAGCCCGACCACGAGGTCAAGGCCGACACGGTGGGCGTGCCCATCGACGGTGTGCAGATCCAGGTGGCCGACAGCGGCGAGATCCTGGTGCGCTCGCCCGGCCTGCTCAAGGGCTACTACAAGAATGAGGCCGCCACCGCCGAGGTGCTGACACCCGACGGCTGGTATCGCACCGGCGATGCGGGCTTCCTGGATGCCGGTGGGCACCTGAAGATCATCGACCGCGCGAAAGACGTCGGCCGCATGGCCGGCGGCCCGCACGACGGCGCGATGTTCGCGCCCAAGTACGTGGAGAACAAACTCAAGTTCTTCCCGCACATCAAGGAGGCGGTGGCCTTCGGCGATGGCCGCGACAAGGTGTGCGCCTTCGTCAACATCGACTTCGAGGCGGTGGGCAACTGGGCCGAGCGGCGCAACCTGCCCTACGCCGGCTACACCGACCTGGCCGCCAAGCCCGAGGTGACGGAGCTGGTGCGCGAGTGCGTGGAACAGGTCAATGCCGACCTGGCCGCCGACGAGCGCCTGGCCGGCTCGCAGATCAGCCGCTTCCTGGTGCTGCACAAGGAGCTGGACGCCGACGACGGCGAACTCACGCGCACCCGCAAGGTCCGCCGCGGCTTCATCGCCGACCGTTATGCGGTGCTGCTGGACGCGCTGTATGGCGGCCGCACCGAGCAGTTCATCGAAACCGCGGTGAAGTACGAAGACGGCCGCACCGGCGTCGTCTCGGCCACGTTGAAGATCATCGACGCGAAGACCTTCGCGCCGGTCGGAAAGGCAGCCTGATGAGTTATGCGGCCCAAGCCCTCAACCCGCCCGCGCCCGGCGCGCTCTTCGCGCAGCAGCCGCCGGCGGCCGGCGACACCGCCCCGGCGGCGCAGCAGCCCACCGACACCGGCCGCCGCCGCATCGGCGACGTGATCCTGGACGTGCGCAACATCAGCCTGCGCTTTGGCGGCGTGAAGGCGCTCACCGACATCAGCTTCAACGTGCGCGAGCATGAGGTGCGGGCCATCATCGGCCCCAACGGCGCCGGCAAGAGCTCGATGCTCAACTGCATCAATGGCGTGTACCAGCCGCAGGAAGGCGCCATCACCTTCCGGGGCAAGACCTTCAAGCACATGAACCCGCGGCAGGTGGCCACGATGGGCGTGGCCCGCACCTTCCAGAACCTGGCGCTGTTCAAGGGCATGAGCGTGCTGGACAACATCATGACCGGCCGCAACCTGCGCATGAAGAGCAACCTGCTGCTGCAGGCGCTGCGCTGGGGCCCGGCCGAGCGCGAGGAGATCGCCCACCGCGAGAAGGTGGAACGCATCATCGACTTCCTCGAGATCCAGGCCTGGCGCAAGACGCCGGTGGGCCGCCTGCCCTACGGCCTGCAAAAGCGCGTGGACCTGGGCCGCGCGCTGGCGATGGAGCCGCAGGTGCTGCTGCTCGACGAGCCGATGGCCGGCATGAACGTCGAGGAGAAACAGGACATGTGCCGCTTCATCCTCGACGTGAACGACGAGTTCGGCACCACCATCGTGCTGATCGAGCACGACATGGGCGTGGTGATGGACATCTCCGACCGCGTGGTGGTGCTGGACTACGGCAAGAAGATCGGCGACGGCACGCCCGACGAGGTGCGCACGAACGAAGACGTCGTACGCGCCTACTTGGGCACCTCCCATTGACTGCCCACCGCCAGGAGTAGCGCATGGGGTTCTTTCTAGAGACTTTGTTCGGCGGCCTGATGGCCGGCATGCTGTACGCGCTGGTGGCGCTGGGCTTCGTGCTCATCTTCAAGGCCAGCGGCGTCTTCAACTTCGCGCAGGGCGCGATGGTGCTGTTCGCGGCCTTGGCGATGGCGCGCTTCTCGGAGTGGCTGCCGCAGTGGCTGGGCTTTGAGAGCCGCTTCCTGGCCAATGTGCTGGCCATCGTGGTGGCGGTGGTGGTGATGATCGGCGTGGCCTGGCTGATCGAGCGGCTGGCGCTGCGACAGCTGGTGGGCCAGGAGCCCATCGCGCTGCTGATGGCCACGCTGGGCATCACCTACTTCATCGACGGGGCGGGCCAGCTCATCTTCGGCAGCGCCACCTACAAGATCGACGTAGGCATGCCCAAGGACCCGATGATCCTGTTCGAGGATGTGTTCCAGGGTGGCCTGCTGATCAGCAAGGAAGACCTGTATGCGGCACTGGTCTCGGCGCTGCTGGTGGCCAGCCTGTCGCTGTTCTTCCAGAAGACGGCCACAGGCCGTGCGCTGCGCGCGGTGGCCGACGACCACCAGGCGGCGCAGTCCATCGGCATCCCGCTGTCGCGCATCTGGGTCATCGTCTGGTCCATCGGCGGCATCGTGGCGCTGGTGGCCGGCATCATCTGGGGCAGCAAGCTGGGCGTGCAGTTCAGCATCTCGCTGGTGGCGCTCAAGGCCCTGCCGGTGGTCATCCTGGGCGGCCTCACCTCGGTGCCGGGCGCCATCGTCGGCGGCCTGATCATCGGCTCGGGCGAAAAGCTCTCGGAGATCTATCTCGGGCCTTTCCTGGGCGGCGGCATCGAGAACTGGTTCGCCTATGTCTTGGCATTGGGCTTCCTGTTGCTGCGGCCCCAGGGCCTCTTCGGCGACAAGATCATCGACCGGGTGTGATGGTGCCCCCAAGCTCGCTCTCGCTCGCTACCCCCCAAGGGGGCCGCCCGCTGGCAGCCCGGCAAAGCCGGATCTGCGGCGGTGGCTGGGTCAATACATTCATCGTTCACGGAGCCGTCGATGCTTTATCGTGAAAACGGTCAGTTCAAGCAGAGCTACCACGCCGACCTGCAGATCTTCCCGGTGCTGCAGGACCGGGTGGCCATCCAGCTGCTGCTGGTGCTGGCCTTCGTCGCGGTGCCCTTCATGGCCAGCGACTATGTGTTCCGCGCCATCCTCATCCCGTTCCTCATCCTGTCGCTGGCAGCAATGGGGCTGAACATCCTGGTGGGCTACTGCGGGCAGATCTCGCTGGGCACCGGGGCCTTCATGGCCATCGGCGCCTATGCCGCCTACAACCTGCAGGTGCGCTTCGACGGCATGCCGCTGCTGGTGGCGCTGATCGGCGGCGGCCTGTGCGCCACGGTGTTCGGCGTGCTGTTCGGCATCCCCAGCCTGCGCATCCGGGGCCTGTACCTGGCGGTGGCCACGCTGGCGGCGCAGTTCTTCACCGACTGGTTCACCAACCGCGTGCCCTGGGTCACCAACAACTCGTCCTCGGGTTCGGTGAGCGTGCGCGAGCTGTCGCTGTTCGGCATGGCAGTGGAAACGCCGGCGCAGAAGTACCTGCTGTGCCTGGGTATCGTGGTGGTGTTCGGCCTGCTCAGCAAGAACCTGGTGCGCGGCGCCATCGGCCGCCAGTGGATGGCCATCCGCGACATGGACGTGGCGGCCGCCGTCATCGGCATCCGGCCGGTGTACGCCAAGCTGTCGGCGTTTGCGGTGAGCAGCTTCATCGTCGGCGTGGCCGGCGCGCTGTGGGGCTTCGTGCACCTGGGCTCCTGGGAGCCGGCGGCCTTCAGCATCGACCGCTCGTTCCAGTTGCTGTTCATGGTGATCATCGGCGGGTTGGGCTCGATCTCGGGCGCCTTCTTCGGCGCGGCCTTCATGGTGCTGCTGCCGCTGCTGCTGAACTACGTGCCGCACTGGCTGGGCCTGCCGCTGTCCACGGCCACCGCTTCGCACCTGGAGCACATGATCTTCGGCGCGCTGATCGTCTTCTTCCTGATCGTGGAGCCGCACGGCCTGGCGCGCCTGTGGCTCACCGCCCGCGAAAAGCTGCGCCTGTGGCCCTTCCCGCACTGACGCCCTTCACCCCAGCAACACAGCCCCACGGAGACAAGACAACATGAAGTTCGGATCTTTTGAGATGACCGCCCCCAAGGCCGGGCTCCGCCCGACCGCCCCCCCGCGGGGGATGAGGAAGCTTGGGGCGGCCCGGCGCTTCCTCCGCACCGCCGCAGCCGTCGCTGCCGCGCTGTCCTTCGGTGCCGCGCCCACTGCCGTGCAGGCGCAAGGCGCGGAGCAGTTCGTGCCGCTGCTGGTCTACCGCACCGGCCAGTTCGCCCCGCTGGGCATTCCCTGGGCCGATGGCAAGCAGGACTACCTCAAGCTCATCAACGCGCGCGACGGCGGTGTCAACGGCGTCAAGCTGGTGTTCGAAGAATGCGAAACCGCCTACGACGCCGCCAAGGGCGTGGAGTGTTATGAGCGGCTGAAGGGCAAGGGCACCGGCGCCTCGGGCTTCGACCCGCAGTCCACCGGCATCACCTTCGCGGTGACGGACAAGGCCTTCAACGACAAGATCGCCATCCAGACCATGGGCTACGGCCTGTCGCAGTCGGTCGACGGCACGGTGTTCGAATGGAACTTCCCGCTGCTGGGCACCTACTGGACCGCGGCCGACGTGATGATCCAGGACATCCTGAAGAAGGAAAAGGGCAGCCTCAAGGGCAAGAAGATCGCCCTCGTCTACCACGACTCGCCCTACGGCAAGGAGCCGATCCCGCTGCTGCAGAAGCGCGCCGCCAAGGATGGCTTCGAGCTGGTGATGTTCCCCGTCACCCCGCCCGGCGTCGAGCAGAAGTCGGTGTGGCTGCAGATCCGCCAGCAGCGCCCCGACTATGTGCTGTTCTGGTCCGCCGGCGTGATGACCCCGGCCGGCATCCGCGAGGCGCAGGCCAGCGGCTTTCCGCGCGAGAAGATGTACGCCATCTGGTGGGCCGGCTCCGACCACGACGTCAAGGACATCGGGGCCGGCGCCAAGGGCTACAACGCCATCACCATCCACAACAGCGCGGCCCGCGACAAGGTGCATGACGACCTGAAGAAGTTCGTCTACGACAAGGGCCAGGGCACCGCCAGCGACGCCAGCGAAGTGGGCGTGATGGCCCACACCCGCGGCATGATGATTTCGATGCTGCAGGTCGAAGCCATCCGCACCGCGCAGGAGAAGTACGGCAAGGGCAAGACGCTGACGCCCGAGCAGGTCAAGTGGGGCTTCGAGAACCTCGACCTGTCGGCCGAGCGGCTGAAGACGCTGGGCTTCGGCGAGGTGATGCGGCCGGTCAAGACCTCGTGCAGCAACCACATGGGCACCGACTGGGCGCGCATCGTCCAGTGGGACGGCGGCAAGTGGAACATCACCTCCGACTGGTACCAGGCCGATCCATCGCTGATCGACCCGCTGGTCAAGGAGATGGCGGCCAAGTACGCCAAGGACAAGAACATCAAGCCCCGCAGCTGCTGATCGCCATGCAAGCCGCCGCCACGCCCTCCCCGAGCGCCACCGCGCGCCGCGACTTCCTCGACGTCAACGGCATCGAGGTGATCTACAACCATGTGATCCTGGTGCTCAAGGGCGTGTCGCTGCGGGTGGAGGAAGGCTCCATCGTGGCGCTGCTGGGCGCCAACGGTGCCGGCAAGACCACCACGCTGCGCGCGGTGTCCAACCTGCTGCATGCCGAGCGCGGCGCCGTGACCAAGGGCTCGATCGCGCTGCGCGGTGAGCGCATCGAGAACCTCACGCCCGCCAGCCTGGTCGAGCGTGGCGTCATCCAGGTGATGGAAGGCCGCCACTGCTTTGCGCACCTGACGATCGAAGAGAACCTGATGACCGGGGCCTACACCCGCACCGACGGCCGCGCCGCGGTGGCCGAGACGCTGGAGAAGGTCTACACCTACTTCCCGCGGCTCAAGACCCGGCGCACCAGCCAGTCGGCCTACACCTCGGGTGGCGAGCAGCAGATGTGTGCCATCGGCCGTGCGCTGATGGCCAACCCGCGCATGGTGCTGCTGGACGAGCCCTCGATGGGCCTGGCGCCGCAGATCGTGGAAGAGGTGTTCGAGATCGTGAAGGACCTCAACACCAAGGAAGGCGTGACCTTCCTGCTGGCCGAGCAGAACACCAACATGGCGCTGCGCTATGCCGACTTCGGCTACATCCTGGAAAGCGGCCGCGTGGTGATGGACGGCCCGGCCGCCGCGCTGCGCGAGAACGAAGACGTCAAGGAGTTCTACCTCGGCACCGGCGGCGAGGGGCGCAAGAGCTTCCGCGACGTCAAGAGCTACAAGCGCCGCAAGCGCTGGCTGGCCTGAACCGGCCTGGAGGGCTTCGGCCATGTCCGACGACAACTTCTTCGCCCTGCCCGCTTTCAAGCCGGCGGAAGCGCTGGTGCAGCTCAAGCGCCAGTTGCGTGACCTCAAGCTCACCGAGCGGGGGCAACGTTATGAGCTTGAAGGCCAGGCGGTGGTCGAGCTGTCCGCCGACGACACCGCCATCGAGGCGCGTGTGGTCAAGCGGCCGGCCCGCACGCCCGAATGGACCGTGCACCGGCTGGCCGCCAGCACCGAGGTGCGCCGCTTCCTCGACACCCTGAAAACCCAACTGGCGCGCTGGCGCTCCGACGAATGAAGGCCGAGTACTTCGACGCGCTTGAGATCCGCGACCCCGCCGCGCGGGAGGCTGCACTGATGGCCGCCTTGCCCGCGCAGGTGGCGCATGCGCAGGCGCACAGCCCGGCCCAGGCACAACGGCTGGCGGGCGTCGATCCGCGCGCCATCACCAGCCGTGCCGCGCTGGCCACGCTGCCGGTGTTGCGCAAGCATGAGCTGTTGGCGCTGCAGCAGGCGCATCGGGTGGCCCACCCTGATGGTGATCCTTTCGCCGGCTTTGCCACCGCCGGCTGGAACGGCCTGCGCCTGTCGCGCCCGGCCAAGCGGGTGTTCCAGTCGCCCGGCCCGATCTATGAGCCGCAGGGCCAGGGCAGCGACAGCTGGCGACTGGCGCGTGCGCTGCATGCAGCAGGCTTTCGCCGCGGCGACCTGGTGCACAACAGCTTCAGCTACCACCTCACCCCCGCAGGCGCCATGATGGAAGAAGGCGCGCTGGCGCTCGGCTGCGCGGTGTTCCCGGGCGGCGTGGGCAACACCGAGCTGCAGCTGCAAGCCATGGCCGAGCTGCGCCCGCATGGCTACTGCGGCACGCCGAGCTTTCTGAAGATTGCGCTGGAAAAGGCCGCCGAGCAGCAGGTGGCCTTGTCGTCGCTGCGCAAGGGGCTGGTCAGTGGTGAAGCCTTTCCGCCTTCTTTGCGTGACTGGCTGCGTGAGCGCGGCATGCAGGCCTACCAGTGCTACGCCACGGCCGACCTGGGCCTGATCGCCTACGAAACCGAAGCGCGTGACGGCCTGGTGATCGACGAGCAGGTGATCGTCGAGATCGTGCGCCCCGGCACCGGCGACCCGGTGCCTGAGGGCGAAGTGGGCGAAGTGGTGGTCACCACCTTCGACGAGGACTATCCGCTGATCCGCTTCGGCACCGGCGACCTCAGTGCCGTGATGCCGGGCCATTGCCCCACCGGCCGCACCCAGACACGCATCCGCGGCTGGCTGGGCCGCGCCGACCAGACCACCAAGGTGCGTGGCATGTTCGTGCACCCGAGCCAGGTGGCCGAAGTGATCAAGCGCCACCCCGGCGTACGCCGCGCGCGTCTGATCGTGGAAGGCGAGATGGCCAACGACCGCATGACCTTGCATGCGGAGGTGGTGCAGCCGGGGGACGACCCGCTGGCTGATCAGTTGGCGGCCAGCGTGCGCGACGTGACCAAACTGCGTGCAGAGGTGTGCCTGGTGGCCACGGGCAGCCTGCCCAACGACGGCGTGGTCATCGAGGACAAGCGCAGTTACCGCTAGCGTCCGTCGCAGTATTTCGCGCCGCATGGCCCACCCCGGGCCACCCCCTACGTAGTCACCGATGCCTAAGCCAGCGGCACTTGTCTAGCATTCGCCCACCGTGCGATTGCACCTTGCAGCTAGGAGCCTGTAGCCATGAAGAAGAACCTTTTGATCGGCGGCGCGCTGATGGCCGTGAGTGCCGCAGTGTTCGCCCAATACCCCACCAAGCCGGTGACCATCGTCGTGCCGTTCACCGCTGGCGGCCCCACCGACAAGGTGGCGCGTGACCTGGCCGAAGCGCTGCGCAAACCGCTGGGCGGCACCATCATCATCGAAAACGTCGGCGGCGCCGGCGGCACGCTGGGCGCGGCCAAGGTGGCCAAGGCAGCGCCGGATGGCTACACGCTGCTGCTGCACCACATCGGCATGGCCACGGCGCCGGCCCTGTACCGCAGCCTGCCGTACAAGACGCTCGACGACTTCGAATACCTGGGCCTGATCAACGAAGTGCCGATGACCCTCATCGGCCGCCCCTCGCTGCCGGCCAACAACTACGCCGAGCTGGTGAAGTGGCTGGAGCAGAACAAGGGCAAGGTCAACCTGGCCAACGCCGGCCTGGGCGCCGCCTCTCACCTGTGCGGCCTGCTGTTCCAGTCGACCCTGAAGATCGACATGACCACCGTGCCCTACAAGGGCACCGCACCCGCGATGAACGACGTGCTGGGCGGCCAGGTCGACATCATGTGCGACCAGACCACCAACACCTCCGGCCAGATCGAGGCAGGCAAGGTCAAGGCGTTCGCGGTCACCACGCCGCATCGCCTCAAGAATG
>NZ_CAXFDV010000002.1:0-2376 GCF_964001545.1 uncultured Aquincola sp. | reverse complement strand
TGCGGGCCACCTCGGCCAGTTGCTCGGGCGTCTTGTGGGCGATGGTGCGGCCGGCCGCCAGCGACTGGCCGATCGCGCAAAACTTGCAGGCCTTGCGCCGGCTTTCGTAGCGGATGCAGGTCTGCAGCACCGTGGTGGCCAGCACGTCCGCCCCATGCAGCGTGGCGATGTGCGAGTAGGGCACGCCGTCCATCGTCTGCAGCGCATAAAAGCGCGGCTGCTTCGGAAAGGCGATCTGCGCGATGGGAATGCTGCCGCGCTTGAGCAGGCTGGCGCCATCGGCGCCCGGCGCCTCGGCCACGAAGGGCGACTGCCAGGCCGACGAGGTGTGCACCGGGACCATGATGGTGTGGCCGTCCACCGTCACCGCCTTGTGGTCCGACGGGCCGGCGCCGCCGCGGCGGCTGGGCGCGCCGGCGCCGGGGTCAAGCAGCCGCAGGCCGTGCGATTGCAGCTCCGTCATCAGCTGCCGGGTGGCGGGGCTGGGCGTGGCCGGGTTCAGGCTCATGTTGGCTCCTCGGTTCAATATCGGCGGGCATGTCGAACATCGTGCGGGCGGGGCGTCGGTCGATCGCCAGGCTCAGCAGCTCGGGGCGGGCGTAGTGGCCCACCGCATCCATCATTCGCTTGCGCTTGGTCACCAGCGCCAGGTCCAGGTCAGCCAGCACCATGCCTTCGCCTTCGGTCAGCGGCTCGGCCAGGTACTTGCCTTCGGGCGACACGATGGCGGTGTGGCAGCCGCCGCGCAGTGCCTGCTGCAGTGCGGGGTCGGGCGTGACCGAGCGCACCTGTGCATCGGTCAGCCAGCCGGTGGCGTTGATGACGAAGCAGCCTGCTTCCAGCGCATGGTGGCGGATGGTCACCGCCATCTGGTCCGCGAAGATGGGCCCCACCAGCGAGCCGGGAAACTGCGCGCAGTGGATCTCTTCGTGCTGCGCCATCAGCGCATAACGGGCCAGCGGGTTGTAGTGCTCCCAGCAGGCCAGCGCGCCCACGCGGCCCACCGCGGTGGGCACCACCTGCAGGCCGGCGGCATCGCCCTGGCCCCACACCATGCGCTCGTGGTAGGTGGGCGTGATCTTGCGGCGCTGTAGCTTCAGGCTGCCGTCGGCATCGAACAGCAGCTGGGTGTTGTACAGGCTGCCGTGGTCGCGCTCGTTCACGCCCAGCAGCACCACGATGCCGCGGGCGCGGGCCCGCTCGGCCACCGCCTGGGTGACCGGGCCGGGCACGACCACCGCCCGTTCGTACAGCTTCAGGTGCGGCGCGCCCTGCTGGCAGGGCGGCAGCACGAACGAGAAGTACGGGTAGTAGGGCACGAAGGTTTCAGGGAACACCACGATCTGCGCGCCGCGCGCGGCGGCCTCGTCGATCGCGCTGCACACCTGGTCCAGCGTGCCCTCGGGGCGGTCGAAGTCGGGCGCGATCTGTACCGCGGCCGCACGCACCACGCGCATGGTCACAGCGTCCAGGTGTCGAGGATGAAGGCGTTCTGCTTGCGGTGCAGCAGCACGATGTCCAGCACGTCCAGCGGGCTGATGGGGCGGATGCCTTCGATCAGCGAGCCTTCGCCGTGGCCGTACAAGGCTTGCAGCGCAAAGCGGCAGGCGTACACCTTGCCGCCTTCGGCGATGAACTTGGTGATCTGGTTGTTGAAGTTCTGGTGGCCCGGAAAGGCCTCGTCGCCCAGCGTCGGAAAGCCGCGCTTGACGCCCAGCGTCACGCCCGGGCCGTACAGCAGGATGGAGGTTTCGAAGCCCTTGCGCTGCAGCCGCGTGGCCTGCAGCAGGTTGACGAAGCCGATCGAGCCTTCGAAGGCCACGGTGTGGAAGGTGACCAGCGCCTTCTCGCCGGGCTCGGCCTTCACGTCCTCGAACACCTTCTCTTCGTAGTCGACGAGGAACTCGCCTTTCTGGTTCTGCGGCTTGGTGACTTTGGGCATGGGTGACTCCGTGGTGGGTTGCGCTTGCGGGTGGGCCGCCAGCGCCGGCGGCGCGGTGGCTGCGGTCCATTTCGCATGCGATGTGCCAGTGGTCAGGGCCGGCCATGCGATCAAGGCCCGATCAATCAAGGGCGTGGCGCCCGCGCGGCTTTGCAACTTTTTTTGTCGGAACGAGAGGGCCGCTGACGGCCCGCGCCACCGCACCGCGGCAGGGCGGCGGCAATGCGATCAATGCACCCGATCAATGGGGCTGCGCAGCCGCCTGCTGCACCAAGCAGGAACAGCCGCCCGGCCCCGTGCCCTCGCGCGCCCGCCCGGCACGGTTGATGCGATCAGCCCCCGGGTTGCATGCGATCAGCAGTACCCCCATGACCAAACCCACCGCGCACTGGCGCAAGCGCCTGGCCAGCCAGGACCGGCCGGCCTACCTGGCG
>NZ_CAXFDV010000001.1:0-2043 GCF_964001545.1 uncultured Aquincola sp. | reverse complement strand
TGGCAGCCCGGCCAGGTCGACCTGTGGGAAGTGAACGAGGCCTTTGCCGCCGTCACCATGGCGGCCATGGCCGAGTTCAAGCTGCCGCACGACATCGTCAACGTGCATGGCGGCGCGGTGGCGCTGGGCCACCCCATCGGCGCCTCGGGCGCGCGCATCGTCGTCACGCTGCTGGGTGCGATGAAGAAGCGCAACGCCCGGCGTGGCGTGGCCTCGCTGTGCATCGGCGGCGGCGAAGCCACCGCCATGGCGCTGGAACTGCTGTGAGCGGGGCCGCACGATGAAGGTGCTGGTGATCGGCGCCAGCCGCGGGCTGGGACAAGAGCTGGTGCGCCAATGCCTGGCCGACCGTGCCCAGGTCACGGCCACCGCCCGTGGCACTGAAGGTGTGGCCGCACTGCAGGCCATGGGCGCCGAAGCCTTTGCGCTGGACGTGAGCGATGCCGCCAGCGCCTCGGGCATCGCCTGGCGCTGCGACAACGCGGGCTTCGACCAGGTGTGGCTGATGGCCGGCGTGTACGGCCCGCGCACGCAGGCGCTGCAAACGCCCACCGAAGCCGACTTCGACGCGGTGATGCACACCAACGTACTGGGCGCCATGCGGGTGCTGCCGCAGCTGGCCGATGCGTTGGCGCCCGGCGCCAAGGTGGCGGTGCTGTCGTCGCGCATGGGCTCCATCGGCCTGCGCTCGGCCACCGCCGGCTGGCTGTACCGCGCCAGCAAGGCCGCGCTCAACTCGGTGGTCAAAGACGTGTCGCTGGCCTGGCAGGACAGGGCCGTTTGCGTGGCCTTGCACCCCGGCTGGGTGCAGACCGACATGGGCGGCAGCCAGGCCGACCTGACGCCGCAGCAGAGCATTGCCGACCTGCGCCGCACCGTGGCCGGCCTGACGCCGCAGCACAGCGGCGGCTTTTTCAACCACGACGGCCAGCCGCTGGTCTGGTAGCCCAGCAGCCCGGCAACAAGCAGGACCCCTCGCATGCATCTGAGTGAAGACCACCGCGCCATCCAGGACGCCGTGCGCAGCTATGTGCAGGACTGCATTGCGCCGCAGGCGGCGCAATGGGACAAGGCGCACCACTTTCCGAAGGCCGAGCTGCAAGGCCTGGCCGAGCTGGGCTGCTACGGCGTGGCCGTGCCTGACGCGTACGGCGGCGCGGGGCTGGACTACCTGTCGCTGGCCTTGATCCTGGAAGAGATCGCGGCCGGCGACGGCGGCACCTCCACCGTGGTCAGCGTCAACAACTGCCCGGTGTGCTCCATCCTGCTGGCCTGGGGCAACGAAGCGCAGAAGCAGCAATGGCTGGTGCCGCTGGCCAGCGGCCGCATGCTGGGCGCCTTCTGCCTGACCGAGCCGCACGTGGGCTCACAGGCCGATGGCCTGAAGACCACCGCGGTGCGCGAGGGTGACGACTACGTGATCAACGGCGTCAAGCAGTTCATCACCAGCGGCCAGAACGGCGACGTGGCCATCGTGATGGCGGTGACCGACAAGGCCGCCGGCAAGCGCGGCATCAGCGCCTTCCTGGTGCCCACCAACGCGCCCGGCTACACCGTGGCGCGGCTGGAAGACAAGATGGGCCAGCACAGCAGCGACACCGCGCAGATCCTGTTCGAGAACTGCCGCGTGCCCGCCGCCAACCGCCTGGGCGAAGAAGGCCAGGGCCTGAAGATCGCCCTCTCGGGCCTGGAAGGCGGGCGCATCGGCATCGCCTCACAAAGCGTGGGCATGGCCCGCGCCGCCTTCGAGGCCGCACTGGCCTACAGCAAAGACCGCGTGGCCTTCGGCCAGCCGATCTTTCAGCACCAGGCGGTGCAGTTCCGCCTGGCCGACATGGCCACGCAGATCGAAGCGGCCCGCCAGCTCATCTGGCATGCGGCCAGCCTGAAAGACGCCGGCCAACCCTGCCTGAAAGAAGCCGCAATGGCCAAGCTGTTTGCCAGCGAAATGGCCGAACGCGTCTGCAGCGCCGCCATCCAGACCCTGGGCGGCTACGGCTACGTCAGCGACTTTCCCCTGGAGCGCATCTACCGCGACGTGCG